>JASFVG010000166.1:0-9715 GCA_050049955.1 Anaerolineae bacterium
CTGGACATCATGATGCCCGGAATGAGCGGGTACCAGGTCCTGCAGCGTCTCAAGGGCCATTCCTCCTGGTGCGATATCCCCGTGATCGTGATCTCCGCGTTGGACGAGATGGATAGCATTGTCCGCTGCATCGAGTTGGGGGCAGAGGACTATCTACCCAAGCCGTTCAACCCCGTAGTCCTCGATGCCAGAACCCAGGCCAGCCTCGAGAAGAAGAGGCTGCGCGACCGGGAGCTGGAGTACCTGGAGCAAGTCAACCGCGTCGTAGACGCCGCCCAGGCCGTTCAGGATGCGACGTTCGATCCTGATACCCTGGACCCCGTCGCTGCCCGGGACGACGCACTGGGCCAGTTGGCCCGTGTGTTCCAGCACATGGCGCGCGAGGTCGTCCTGCGCGAGCAGCGCCTGAAACGCCACCTGGAGCAGCTGCGCCTCGACATGGAGGAGATGAGAAGGGCACAGGCCGAGCGGATGACCGTCTTTCTGCCGATGGACCGCCGCCTGGCGCTGGTGCGGGGCGAGACGCTGCCCGACCGGACAGAGGGGGCCGCTCTCTGTGCCGACATCTCCGGTTTCACACCCCTTACCGCGGCGCTGGCGAAGGAGCTCGGTCTCAAGCGCGGCGCCGAGGTGCTGACACGCCATCTGAACCGGGTCTACGGCGCCCTCATCGCCGAGGCTCACCGCTACGCTGGCAGCGTGCTCAACTTCAGCGGCGATGCTATCCTCTGCTGGTTCGACCTCGACGACGGGCTGCGCGCCGTCGCCTGCGGCCTGGCGATGCAGAATGCGATGGCCCAGTTCGCGTCCGTCACCACACCTACCGGGACAATCATCTCCCTCTCCATTAAGGTGGCCGCCGTCCGGGGGCCTGCACGAAGGTTCCTGGTGGGCGATCCCCAGAGACGGGTCATCGAGGTCTTGGCCGGACCGGCCGTGGACGAACTGGCGCGAGCCGAGCACTGCGCCAACCGGGGCGAGGTCATCGTCCAGGCCGACATCGTCGACCGGGCACCAGGGCAGGTGACGGTCGACGGGTGGCGCAGCGAGTTTGAGACTGATAAACGCCTGGCCATAGTCTCCGGACTGACCGATCCGCTGTCTCCGGCCCCCTGGCCCGAGCTGCCTGCTGACAGCCTGACAGATGAACTATGCCGGCCCTGGCTGCTGCCAGCGGTCTACCAGCGCATGTCGAGCGGAACGCAGCAGTTTCTGGCAGAGTTGCGGCCCGCAGCCACGCTACTTCTGTCCTTCCAAGGCATCGACTACGACGACGACGATGCCGGCGCCAAGCTGGACGCCTACGTGCGCTGGGTGCAAACGGTGCTTGAGCGCTACGACGGCTGCCTGATCAAGCTCACGATAGGCGACAAAGGCAGGTACCTGCATGCCACCTTTGGCGCTCCTGTCGCCCACCACGACGACGCGGTGCGCGCCGTCTCGGCGGCGCTTGCGCTGCAGGCACCACCCCCCGAGTTAGGTTTCGTCACCGGCACGAGCATGGGCATCACCTACGGGCAGATGCGCGTCGGCAGCTACGGCGGGCCCACTCGGTGTACCTATGGCATGCAGGCCGACAGCATCAACCTGGCGGCCCGGCTGATGCAGGCGGCAAGGCAGGTTTGCGCCGGCGACGGTGGCATCCTGTGTGATGAAGCCGTTCATCAGGCCGCAGGCGACCGGCTCATGTTCGAGGCGTTGCCGCCGATCCGCGTGAAAGGCAAGGATGAACCGATCGCCGTCTACCGGCCAACTGGGGAGAAGCGCCACGCGGCACGCCGGCGAGTTGGGCTCATTGGTCGCACCGGCGAGCGCGTGCTCCTGCGCGAGAGCCTGGAGGATCACCTCCGCGGTGCGAGCCCCCTCCTCGTTGTGGAGGGGGAGGCAGGCATCGGCAAGTCGCGGCTGGTCGATGAGCTCCGGGACAAGGCTGAGGCGATGGGGGTGGTCACACTCGTGGTCGCCGGAGACGCTGCCAGGAGATCGATCCCCTACGGGGCTTGGCGTAGCGCGCTGCACGCCCTTCTAGCCCTCGATCGGGACAACGACCCGGGAACGAAGCAGCAACGAGTGGCTACTTGGCTCAAGGACCATCCTGAACAGCTCGAACTGGCGCCCCTGCTCAACCCGGTGCTGTCCCTCGACCTGACTGAGAGCGAGTTGACGGCCTCGCTGACCGAGCAAAGTCGCACCGACAAGAGGCGGGCTCTGCTAGTCGACCTCCTGCATGATCATCTGGGACCATCCCCCACGGCCATCTTCGTCGAGAACGGCCAGGACTTGGATGCGGCCTCCTGGAGGCTGATCCTGGCCGCCAGGCAGCGCATTGAACCACTGCTCCTTACCATAGCTACGCGCCCCCTTCAAGATCCACGACCGGTTGGCTTCACGCAGCTGCGCCGGGAAGCAAATGTGCTGCCCCTTTCGCTCAGCGCCCTCTCGGCCGAGGAGACCTATCTGCTGGCTTGCGAGCACTTGGGGGTCGTCAGCCTCCCCGAACCACTGAGGACGCTGCTCCAGCGCGCCGGCGGCAACCCCCTAGTGATCGAGGAATTGGTCTACCACCTCCTTGAGGAGGGTGTGCTGACCATCGATTCGGGCCGTTGCCGGATCACCCCGGGCGTAGATCTGCAGGCCATCGCGATTCCCAGCACAGCCCAGGGCGTGCTCATCAGCCGGTTTGATCGCCTCTCTCCTTCCGAGCAACTGACCCTCAAGATCGCGAGCGTCATTGGACGGGAGTTCAGCCACCGTACATTGCGCGACGTCTTCCCCAGTGCCGCAGGAAGAGCGCATCTGGACCGGCACCTGGCGACCCTGGAACGACAGGATCTGATCATCCGGGACGCGCCAGGGCCGGAGTACACGTTCAAGAGCCCCCAGATCCAGGAGGCTGCGTACGGCGCACTGCTATACTCCCAGCGGCGGCAGCTGCACCGCCAGGTGGCCGAATGGATCGAAACTGTCCACGCCCCCGACCTAACACCCCATGCGGCCACCCTGGCCCACCATTGGCGGCAGGCGGACGAGCCGGCCAAGGCGATCGTCTATTTCGAGCGCGCTGGCCAGCACGCCCGGGATTGGGGAAGCTATCAGGAAGCTGAGCGCTACCTAGAGGAAAGCCTGGAATTGGAGACCACGGCCGGAACGCTGAGCGCAGAATTCCTGGAGCCGGAGGCGTACCCGGGGCGAGACGACATCCACGCGCGGCCGAACGAGTATGCAGAGACGGGCGATGAATACCAGCTGTCAGCCGATGTTCCCGAGGCCAGCTGACCACCAGCAGGTCCGCACACACCGCACCGCGTTTCCCCGCCAGCCGTAATCCATCCAATTGCGCTGTCGGTGCCCGGATCGGCTGGCGACTGAGGTTGCGAACGCGGCGGTGAGTCATCCGCCGCCCGTGGTCCGTGCCTTCGACGCGTGGGCACGCGCGGCGCCGGGTAGCAACAGCCGCTCGAGCCCATCGCACCGGCCGTACATCGACACCTGCGCGCAGTGAGGGTTAGCCCGTCCCTGGGCACGTCCTGCGCGGCCCCAATCAGCAGTCCCGCGGCGGTACGTGGGAGCTGACGATCCTGATCTCGTCGCTGTGGTCACGCGCAAGCTGGCGGAGGCGTGCGATGTGGGGACCGCACACCGTTGGAGAGATCCTGTCGGACGCAGGTGAGTCGAGCCCGCCAAAGGGCAGGGCGTCGCCACAGTGGAACAGCCAGCCGCCAGGCGCCTCAACCGCCACGCCAGCGTGTCCGGGTGAGTGGCCCACCAGGGGCACCATCAACAGCCGCGCGGAGTGGATCTCAGGGATCTCTATGGCGTCGAAGCCGAACCAGGCCCCTGGCTGTACCTCGTCGTGGATCCGCCATCGCGGGCCGTGCCGCCACTGCGACCGATCGTAGAACAACCTGCGCACACCTCGCGGTTTCATCGCGATCTCGAACTCGGTCCTGGTGATGTGGACCAGCGCGTGGGGGAAATCGAAGAGGCCCCCGTTGTGGTCGAGGTGGAGATGGGTGACGACGATGTGCCGCACGTGCTCCGGCGGGTAGCCCAGAGCAGCGATTTGGTTCACCGCCGTCACGGCCTGGTCTCGCGGCGTGCGCATCAGAGCCAGGAACAGCCGCATCTTCACGGAGGGCGCGGAGAGGTCCTGCGTGCCGAATCCCGTGTCGATCAGGATGAGCTCCTCGTCGGCGACCACCAACGTGCACAGCGTGGCCGATGGCACAGGCGGGAAGTAGGGTCTGACCGGAGCACAGTCGAGCTGATGGATTTGCACGATGCCCACTGCCTTAGTCGCTCTCGCGGCCTCGACAGGCCTGCCTACGAACTTGGTGCGCCTCTTACGTGCTGGTCGAAGAAGGCCACGGAGCGCTGGATGGCGGCGCCGAAATTGGCCGAGATGTTGTGGTCGTCACCCTCGTAGACGTAGAGTTCGGCTGGCTGGCCCGCCTCCTCGAGCCGGTCGTACAGGTCCTCGGAGAAGGCGACAGGTACGGACTGATCCCCCGTGGCGTGGTGGATCTGGATCGGCCCCGAGAGATCGGCCAGGTAGCTGAGAGGGTCGATAGCGGCCCAGAACTCGGGGTTCTCGTTGAAGCTGCCGTACGCGAACAGCCCGTCGTCCGGTGGGGTGGCAGTCGAGCTAGCATCTGGCGTGGACACGGCCCTGCCAGCCACCCAGCGGGGCCGCGCCGCCCATACCTCCTCGTAGGTGGCCACCACCCCGGCCCAGATGACGCCGGCCTTGATGTCGTCCGTGACGACCATCGCCCGGAGGGTGATGGTGCCGCCCATCGAGTGGCCCCACATGCCCACCCGCTCCGGGTCTGCCTCTGGAAGCCGCTGTAGCGAGGCGACGGCGTGCAGCACGTCGACCGTGTACCCCGGTCCACGGGACCCGCCCGAGGCGTCACCCTCGGAATCGCCGTGACCACGGTAATCGGGCTTGAAGGAGATGTAGCCGCTGCGGGCGAAGGCATCCTGGTAGGCCACGTACCGCTCCGTGGTGCGGTACTGGTCGGGCGGGATGTACCCGTGGTTGAAGACAATAATGGGCCAGCCGCCCTCAGGCGGTTCGCCCTGCGGCATCGTCAGTAGACCGTAGATCTTCAACCCCTCTGACCGGTAGGAGGCGACGTATCGATCGTAGTTGGCGCCCGGGGCGAGGGTCTCCTCGATGACGATGTCGCTCCCGGGGTAGCTCTGCTGACGCATGAAAGCGACCGCCATGGGGTGGAGGGGGGTGGGGGTCGGCGTGGGCGTCCGGGTTGCGGTCGGCTGTGGCGTGGCGCTGGGTGTGGGCGTTTGCGTGGGAAGCAGGATCGGCGTGGGAGTCGGGGATGGCGGTCGCGTTGGTGTGCTGGTCCGAGTTGGGGCGGGAGCCACAGTCGGCGACGAAGGTCCCTCTGAGGAGCCGCAGCCCGTCAGCAATGGCACCGCCAGGGCCAGTACCAGGCATACCACGGCGGACGGCCGTCGCCCTAACGCTGGGTGCCTACGTCTGGGTCGAGTCAACTACTGCTCCTTACCTATTGGGGATTCCGGCGGTGCGTCGTCGTCCTGTTCGGGCCGACGCCCGAGTCCGCGGAAGTCTACCCTGAAGTCTAGAAATCGCAACACATGGGGATCGATGCGAGCCGCGTGGGATTCGAGCGGGTCTACGGGAGTCTAGTGAGCGCGCCGGCGCTGGCGGGGGAGAAGCGGCGTTGCCGGTCAGCACAACGAGGGGCAAGCCCACGATACGGGTGAGAATGCGGGCCGGACCTGCCGGTCTCATCATGTGACCTGTGCCTGCCGGCCGGGGCGGCATATGCCCATTTCGTCCCGTCGCGCAAGCCAGATACCACCTGCGTCGGCACGCCTTCCTCAAGGTGAGCTTGACACCCGGTCGAGCGAGTGATAGGCTTCCCACCGCTCGGCCCGGCGGGCAACTCACCACGCACCCGAGCACGGGCGGCAGAGAGTGGCTCCGACGGCGGGGGGGCTGCGGTACCTTCCTGGCCCAGAGGGCTCAGCAGGACAATGGTCGGAAGATATCACAAGGAGGGTGCATGATCATCAGACGCGACCGAGTGGAGCCGTTCGATTTCCAGGGACTGGAGATTCGGGACTACACGGCTGGCCGAGAGATCTCCTCATCGTTCGGGGTCATCACGGTGCCGCCCGGCGAGAGCCACGCGGAGGCGTGGTCCAAGCGGTCCGACAAGTATTACTTCGTGGTGACCGGGAGCGTCGAGTTCGCGCTTGATGGCGACGAGGTGACGCTCTCGGAAGGGGATCTCTGCATCGTCGCCAGGGGACAGCACTTCAAATACCGCAACCCGGGACCGAATGCGGCTCGGCTGTGTATCGTGCACACACCCAGTTTCGATCCCGGATCGGAGGTCTTCGTCGAATAGGCAGGCACCCTGCCGGCAGATCATGCGCACACCGGTCTCGCGCTCTTTGCCGCATAGGGCACGACATGAGCGGGAAAGGCGTCTTGGCGCCTAGCCGTCAGCCGTTTGGCGGAACCCTCATTGCCCTAGGCAGACCTAACGCATCCGTTTGGCATCGGGCGGTGAGGACCAGCGCGCACGCAGCGGCATAGGAAGTGAAGACATGAACGAGGAATACGAGATCGTCTACGTGGATGAGCCTGAACAGTCTGCTTGGGGCATCATCGGGCGAGGCATCCGAGACTTCAATGTCGAACAGGTCGGTGACAGCAGCTTCCAGCGTCTCTGTTTCATCCTCCAGTCTCCGGATGGAGGAATCGCCGGTGGCGTGCTGGGGGAGACCTACTGGGATTGGTTTCATCTGGATCTGCTGTGGGTGAGAGAAGACTTGCGTGGCAGAGGCTTCGGAAGCCGGCTGCTCTCGCGTGCTGAGGAGGAAGCGCGGGAGCGCGGCGCGAAGCATGCCTATCTAGACACGTTCAGCTTCCAAGGTCCCGACTTCTACAGGCGGCATGGCTACGAGGTATTCGGCGAGCTCTCGGATTTCCCTGTTGGTCACCAGCGCTACTTCTTCGAGAAGCGGCTGTAGGGGATTGCTCGCCCAGACCAGGGGCGGGATGCAGGCCTGCCCAAGGCATGAACCTCCAAAGCCCGGACCGCCACCTTGCTTCACCGGACCACGATCCACCGGACAGCTACTGCATCTCCCGTAGAATCGGCTCGGCCTAGGGGGGCGTAGGTGCAAACGAAGCCAGACACAACCTCCGGTAGTCGTCTAGTCGGCACGTCGCTGGTCGCGGTATCTGCGATCGCCTTCGGCACGCTTCCTGTCTTCGCCCGGTACGCGTTTGCGGACGGCATGGATGCCCTGTCGATCCTGTTCGTGCGCTTCTCGCTGGCCGCTATCATCATGCTGGTCGTGGTCCTCATTCGCGGCGAGCGGCTGCCGCGTGGCTCAGCCCTTTACCGACTCGTTGGGATGGGGGCTGTAGGGTATGTCGCCCAGACTACGGCGTACCTGACAGCGCTGGAGTACGCCTCGGCGGGGCTAGTCGCCTTCCTGCTCTACCTCTATCCTGTCTTCGTCGCGCTGCTCGCCGCACTGGTGCTGGGCGAGCGCTTCACGGTCGTCAAGGGGCTCGCCCTGGTGTTGGCCCTGGCCGGCGCCTCTCTCACCGTCGGTCCCATGGAGGGCCAGGTCCTTGGCATCCTGTTGGCGATAGCCGCAGCTACGCTCTACTCGATCTACATTGTGGTCGGGTCCCGGGTGATGAAGGACGTCCCCGCAGTGCAATCCTCGACCGTGATCTTCGCCGCGGCGGGAGTGAGCGCTGGTGCGCTGATGGTCCTGAACGGACCGCGCCTGCCGTCGAGTGGGGCAGGGTGGGGCGCCATGGCTGCTATGATTGGTATTTCGACCATCCTGTCGGTCGTCACCTTCCTGGCCGGTCTGGAGCGCATCGGACCCACCAACGCGGCCTTGGTGTCGATGTTGGAGCCGGTGGTGACCGTCCTGCTTGCCACCTGGGTCCTGAACGAGACGCTCCCACCGCTGACCTTGCTGGGCGGCGGGCTGATTCTGATGGCGGTTCTGTCGCTGACGCGAAGCGAAGTGCGGCGGGCCCGCACGGCCGTGGTCAGCGAAGCGAACCCACGCGAATAGCCTGGCCCGAGGGAATGGCCTGACCAGGGTGGGCGGGCGCCTCGCGAGTGGGATTCAGAGGCAGCTCCCGCAGCCCCCGTTGTGAGCACTCCCCTGGCTTTCCGGCTTTCCCAAACCCCTGTATACTCGCGCGCAGAGGGAGCAGAGAGGCCATCTGCGCTGCCCGTCGAAACGCTCTGGGTATCCAGTGGCGCCGGGTCGCGCGGGCGCTGGTGAAGGAGAGTGTCGGTTGTCACACGACAGGATCGCCCCTGAGGTGGAAGCCCGGTATGGCTTTCGCCCCTCCGTGCGGCGCCTGACCGGGGAGAACGAGAACTACCTGGTCAAACGGGCCGACGGTGCACGGTTCGTCCTGAGGCTCATAGCCGGGAAGCGTTGCCGCGAGCGGATCTTGCTGGAGCACGCCATGGTCGAGGCGGCGCTCGAGGCAGGGATCGCTGTCGCCCTCCCGCGCCTGATCCCAGACCTTCACGGCAACCTCATGTTCGCGGTCGGCGGCAAGGGGTGCGAGCCGCGACTCGGACGCCTGATGGCGTATGTCCCGGGCGTCTCCTGGCGTAACGAGCCCCCGGACTGCCAAGAGCTACTGACCTCTCTCGGCGGGCTCGCCGCCCGCTTTGCCACGGCCCTTTCGTCTGTGGACCTTCCCGCGGCCAGAAGGACTCACCGGTGGGATCTGGCCGAGGCTGGTGCACACCGGAGTGACCTGGTGATTGCTGGCGGGCCCGACCAGTACCGGCTGCTTGCTGCGCAGTTTGAGCGCTGGGCCGCGTACAGGCGGGAGATGGCGGAGGTGCCCTGGGGCCTCATCCATGGCGACCTGAATGACGATAACGTTCTCACTGCTGACGGCCGCATTAGCCATGTGCTCGACTTCAGCGATTCCCTGTACAACCCCCTGGTCTGCGAGCTCGCCATCGCGCTGACCTACGCGATGTTCTACGAATCGGAACCGTGGGGCGCTGCTGCCCCGGTGGTCGGGGGCTACCACGCCTACCGCCCCCTCTCGGCAACCGAGATCGAACTGCTCCACCCGCTCGTTTGCGGTCGGTTGGCGGCGTCCGTGGTCATCTCGGCCAAACGGCGACAGATTGATCCGGCGCGCAAAGGTTGGTTCGTCACCGAGGACCAGGCCTGGGCCTTCCTCGAGAAACACGGGGACCATGACCCCGTCGAGATCGCCGACCGCCTATCTGAGCTGATCGACGTTCGCCCGTACGCGGACCGGGGTGCCCCGGCGGCCGTTCTCCTGGACCGCCGGCGCAGGGTTCTCTCCGCGGCCCAGTCAATCAGCTACCGTCGCCCCGTGAAGTTCGTGCGAGGCCGGGGCGCGTACCTGATCGACGGGCGTGGCAGGCCCTTTCTCGACCTCCACAACAACGTCTGCCACGTCGGCCATTGCCATCCCCGCGTGGTCCGCGCGGGTCAGGAACAGATGGCCCGGCTCAGCACTAACACCCGGTACCTGACCGACGCTCACGTCTCCTTCTCACAGCGGCTGGCAGGTCTATTCCCGCCGTACCTCGATACGGTGTTCCTGGTGAACTCCGGCACCGAGGCCAACGAACTGGCCCTGCGCCTGGCGTCCACCCATACCGGCCACGAGGACGTG
>JASFVG010000167.1:0-9629 GCA_050049955.1 Anaerolineae bacterium
TTCAGGGCCCCGGCGCGCGGTCCAGCGCCGACCCACCATGCGCCGCTTCGTCTCTGATCGTGGATTCAGAATCCAGACAGGAACGCGTTCCGTCACGTGCTCGCTCCCTGCTCTCACAGGCGGCCTAGGTAGCTGTCGGGTCACCCACCGGCGATGGGGGGCACGAACGCACATCTGACCCCGTCGTCCAGCGGACTACCCATATCCTCGAGGTCCATGGCCTCGCCATCGCAGATGATGATGAACATCGGCCTGAATGTCCCTGAGTCATCAAAGAACAGCTCGCGAACCGACTCCCCGTACCGCTCACACAGTATGGCGACCACGTCCATGAGCGTGGTGCCCTCCGGGGCATCAAGGGTCTCCTGGTAGGTGCCAACGATGTCGCATATCGGCGCCAGGTACTTGAGTCGAATCTTAGGCATCGCCCCCGTGGCCCACTCCAGGCGCTACCCGCTCCAGGTCAGCTTGTCCGGGAGCGGAGCCGAAGGGTCGCCCAGGGCACCATGCTTCTCCAGATCGTCTGCGACCTCGGGCAGGCCGAGGGCCTCCAGCTTCGCCCGCGTCGGCCGTCCCTGTTCATCGTACCCACGCAGTTCGTAGTACTCATCTAGCATCCCGTGGTACTCGTCACGATCGATCACTTCACCGTCGGGTGTTGGCTCGTCGTAGAACCGCTCCGGGAGCAGGTCGTCCTCCCGCCGCAGCCCGAACCGCCGCTGTAAGGCATATTCGATGGTATAGATACGATCTCCGACATCCATCAGGTCCTGCCAGGAGTAGTCCTCACCGGTTGCCGTGCTGACCAGACGAGCCATATGCTCAGGCCCCACACCGAGGCGCCAGGACGTGATGAACTTGCAGATCTCCAGGGCGTCCGAGATGGTGCATTGATCTTGATAGTACTTCACCATGCGAGCCTTGCCCGCGTACTTCTTGCGGTCGAGCAAGTCGTGCTCCAGCCAATCGTCCACAATCTCCTCAGGCACGCCGAGGTCCTTGACGATCTCGTCCCGCTTGCCTCGGTACCAATGGGCGAAGACCTCTAGAGTAGGCAATCCTCGCAGATGGTCAGCACCTCTCGTCGCCGTTCCCACCTCCAGCGCGCCCCCCTTGTAGGGCCGGGGATCGTAAGACGAGAGGGTGTAGTCCTTCGACTGAATCACGTAGCGGTACACGTCATCAAAGGGCAGACCCTTCATCTCGGCTATGCGCTCGGCCGCCTTCCGGAATCCGTCTGAGAATACAGCGCCGAACCCCTCACGGAAGATGACGCCCTTGATCAGCTCCTCCATGCCCTCCTTGTTGCCCCAATCCAGGTTGAGCCCCCCAGTGTCTTTGGCGTCGATGATCCCTTCCTGCCAGAAGTGCATGGCCGTGCAGATGACATTCGATCCCTGAACGACGCACAAGCCGTATTGGTTGTGCAGGTTGTTGAGGTACAACACCAATCCCAGGTCATCGTTGCCGCTGCGGGCCCCGAAGCCATCGGTCGCCTCATACTCAGCGCCTTCGCCGCGGGTACCAGCGTACGGCCCGTCGGCGACCTCGTAGAAGTGGCTGCAGTGCACGGGACAACTGAAGCAAGCCTTGGGCTTGACTGAGTAGTCCCTCACGAAAGTCGGGCCATCGAGGGCCTCAGCGCCCTCATAAGTGTTCTCCTGCCAGTTCAGTACCGGGAGGCCTCGGCCCTCATTGTAGATGCCCAGCAGGACGGGTGTCCCGTACTTCGACCAACTCGGGAAGATGGGATGCGTGACCAACTGCTGATAGGCGGCGTCACACGCTTCCATGAACTCCTCTGGACGCGCGATTTTCACGCCCTGAGTTCCGCGCACCACGACGGCTTTCAGGTTCTTGGACCCCATTACCGCGCCATTTCCCCCGCCGCCCGGGGCCCGAGCTAGGTTACACATCGTCACCGCCAGCGCGACCCGGTTTTCGCCTGCGGGGCCAATGGTAAACACCTGGGCATCCTGGTCGCCGAACTCGTCCCGCAGCTTGGTATCGGTTTCCCAGACATCCATGCCCCACACGCGCCGGGCATCCCGAAGTTCTACCTGGTCGTCGAAGATGGATAGATAGACGGGATGGGGCGCCGATCCCTCGACCACGATTGCGTCATAGCCGGCATACTTGATCTCGGGGCCGAAGTGCCCACCGGCGTTGCCGTCAGCAAACACACCGGTCAGCGGCGAGCGGGCCATCGATATGGTCACGCGACCGCTGCACGGCGCGAACGTGCCGCCTAACACCCCCGATGAGATGCAGATGACATTGCCAGGCGCATATGGATCCTCTTCACTGACATCGTACCTGTCATAGAGAATCCGGGAGTTGAAGCCGCGTCCGCCCAAGTACATGCTTGCGAACTTTCGGTCAAGTGGTCGCTTCTCGATCTTCCCCTCAGTAAGATCCACGTACAGGATCTGTCCTGCCCATCCGTGCATTTGCGGTGACCTCCTGTTGGTGGCCGTATGGTTCCTCTACCAGGTACAGCGGCTACAGGCCGTACTCGTCCCATCGCTCGGCTGCCTCGTCGATGTACTTCTTGGGGGGCAGCGCGATGTCTGGGAATTCCCACTTCTTTGTTGCGTCGACGAAAATCTTCGAGGATTGCCTCCCCCACAGAGGCACATCGGGAGGTGCTGGCGACGGGTCGAGCAGTATCGACGCCGTGTTGGGCATGACGTGTATGTCCCTCTGCGGTTCGACCCGCCAGCTCAATGCCCATTCACGCTGGAACGGATCCCTAATGTCGACGTCCTCGTCGGTGATGACGGTCCACTTGGCCAAGGAGGGATGGTGGCTCCACGCCGCACTCATTACCTGCTGAGCGTGCCCAGCAAACCCCTTCCTGAGCCGCACCCACAAGATGGCATAGCTCCCTCCCGGCTCCGGGAGGTGAACATCAATGATGCCGGGCAGCTTCAAACTGTGTACCAGGTGTTTCCAGATATTCGCTTCCTCCGCAATCTGCCGCATAAGGCTGCTCTCGCTGGGCGGCATCTGACTGAAGAGCGTCTGAAAGATAGGGCCGCGCCGATGAGTGATGCACTTGACGTGGAAGATGGGAAGCTCGTAGGGGCCGCCCATGTAGCCCGTGTACTCTCCGAAGGGCCCCTCTATCTCTCGCTCGTGCGGTGGGATCTCCCCTTCAATGACGATCTCGGCGGTCGCGGGCACCTCCAGATCAACAGTCCTGCATCTGACCATGGGCAGCGGCGCACCACGGAGGGCGCTACTAACAGTGAATTCGTCGACCCCATAGGGGACCTTGGTCGCCGCCGTCATCAGCACCGTGGGCTCTACGCCCACCGCGACCGCCACCGGCATCGGCTCGTTGACGCTTTCCCAGGTCTCATAGTTCATCGCGCCGTGCTGGACGGGCAAGTCCCACAACATTCCGGTACGTCTCGGGCCCTTAACCTGCATTCGGTAGATCCCAACATTCTGGATGCCCGTGTTGCGATCCTTGGAGACCACACAGGGGGCGGTGATGTATGGCCCCGGATCCTTGTCTGGGGTCCAGACGGGCACCGGGAACTTAGTCAGGTCTGCATCCTCGCCCTCGAGGACAACCTCCTGACACGGACCCTGGTCGACCAACCGGGTTGCCATAGGTCTCTCGAGCGCCTCTCTCCACCTCTCGACGACCTCGTTGACATCAGTCCCGATTCCCAGGCCCGCGGCATACACCTCGCGTGATGCACTTACGGTGCCGACGACGACGGGGATATCGTAGCCTTTCACGTTCCGAAAGCCGAGCGCGCATCGGCCCTTGGGGGGGTGTCTCTCAAAGTGGAGCCGGGTGACTGCCGTGATCTCCCAGTCCTTGTCGACCTCCGGCTCGACCCAACGGAGTAGACCGTTCTCCTCAAGGATCTGCAGGTACTCGCGTAAGTCGTCGTAACCGATCAATCTGTTCTTCTCCATGCCCCCATCCTGAATGGTGATAGCGCCCATAGCGCCAACCGGATCTTCCGTGCTCTCGACCAAAGGTTCATCCGACGGCCCGCATCCTGCCCCGACAACGACCCTGGCAGGACCAGCCCTGCACGGCGGCTACAGTGCCTCAGCCGGTACCATCGAGATCGCATCGTGCGGACACAGCCAGTAGCAGACCCCGCATCGTGTGCAGAGACCCGGTTCCACAAGCTTCGCTTTCCCGTCGACCAGGGCCAGGGCTTCGCAGTGACCTGGGCGAATGCAGAACCCGCAACCGACGCACGTCTCTCGCTCAATGAGAGGGAGCTTGTCGACGTACACTACCTCGTGCGGTACGGTGATGTGCTGAAGGGCCATCCCACGCACGTCCAGGATGTTGCTGTACCCCTGCTCAACGACGTACCTCCGCAAGCCTGCCTCTATCTCCTCAAGCACCTCGAAGCCGAGGAAGTACAGAGCCGTACAGTAGGTGAGGGCTGTGGCCCCGTACATGATCATCTCCACCGATTGGCGCCAGTTTGTCAGCCCGCCGCCACCTGCGATTTGTATGTCAGGGACAGTCATTGCCATCTGAGCCACGTGTCGGTAGGCGAGCGGCCGGATCCACGGTCCGCAAAGGCCTGCGAACCCCTGAGTGGATGTCGTAGGGTAGAGGGGGCGCCCCTCGTCGTATATGTCGACACCCGGCAGAGACTGGGGGCAGTTAATGGCTGAGATCGCCGCCGCGCCCCCAGCTATGCACCTGGCCGCCACAGGAGACGTGTTGGCGTCGGGCGTCATCTTGGGCATCACCGGGATCTCGACTGCATCCGCCACGGCCTTGGTGACAAGGCCCGCCAGGTCCGGATTCTGTCCCAGTACGGCACCCATCTCGGGGGGAGCCTCAACCCCGAGTTCCTTTGCCATGACCCCCACATTGGGGCACGACATGTTCAGCTCTACCATATCGGCGCCTGCATCCTGGAGCATTTGGGCCAATCGTGCCCAGCCATCCATATCGTCGCCTGGTCCCATCATGTTTGCGATGACGTACAGGCTCGTCTCTCTCTTGGCCTTCCGAATCAGGTCTTGCGCCTGCCCTACCGTGAGCCTTTCGCCGGAGGGCGAATAGAGTGCGCTACCGCGTTCGATGATGTGGTATGGTCGGGCGTCAAAGGGGATCTGCAGAAAGCAGAGCTTGGTGCTGACGGCGCTGGCGCCTCGGCGCTCGGCTTCCTTGATCTTGCTGACCGTGTTCGTCAACTCGGAGGAGGCCACGATCAGGGGGTTCTTCATCTCCAGGCCCGCGAACTCGATCGCTAGTTCGGACATTGCATCGTCTCCTCTTGTCTGGTATGCCTATACTTCGCGTGAGCGGGGACGCCCCGATGGTTTGGGGCCAGACCATCGGCGGTACAACGAGTGGGGAAGCCCCAGTAGATCCATGATCTTGCCCACGAAGAAGTCTGTCACGTCATTGACGGATTCCGGTCCGAAGTAATAGGCCATCGAAGGCGGAAGGATCGTTGCCCCGGCCAGGCTGGCAGTCCTCATGTTCTCAATCGTCGGCAGAGAGAGCGGCGTCTCCCGCAGTACCAGGATCAGAGGGCGTCTGGTTCTGAGTGCGATGTCCGCGGTACGGACCACCAGGTTGCTGGCGTAGCTGTGCGCTATGGCCGCCAAGGTCTTGACCGAGCAGGGAACAACGATCATGGCATCCCATAGGCATGAGGAACTCGCCATGGGCGCAGCGATATCGTCCTCGGCGCTGTACGTGTGGGTAGCCAGTAGAGCAACTCGGGCACCAAGTTCCTGATGGGCTACGGTACGCGCTGCCCGCGTCGTCACCAGGTGCACTTCGTGAGGCCGCAGCTCCTCCAGGAGCCGGGCTGCTATCACCGCGCCGGAAGCCCCGGTCATCCCTACCACATACCGCACGACCCTCTCCTTCCTCGCGCTCAGGCAAGCCAGGCGGCTCACAGCGTGGCGGCACGGCCGAAACCGAGTGACGCTCTGGTTCGATCTACGACCGGGACGTCGGCCTGTGGACCGTGAAGACGAACCGACTGCGATCCCCTCTGAACCGAAGCTTCGAGAATTCGATCGGCTCCCCGGATATCAGGTAGGAGGTCGACCGCATCAGGTGGATGGGTGCATCAGGAGGAATCTGCAGCTTCTCTGCCTCGTACGAGTTGATCAGCGCTGGCTCCAAGGTCCGCCTGGCCCTGACCACCACCAGATCATAGGCCCTCTCAAGGACCTGGTAAAGCGATTCGTTTGTCAGATCTCTATCGAGGATGCCGGGGCACCGCCCATGTGGCAGGTAGGTATCTGTCAGCACAAACGGAGAGCCCTTAACACTTCCGAGCCGCTCAAGGCGGGCGACCTCAGCCCCTGGGGCGATCTCCAAGCGGGCCGCGAGATCCGGGGCAGCAAGCATTGTCTCCCCGGAGAGCACTTCTGAGGCAAAGGGAATCCGCTGCTCTTGCATATCCTCAGCGAAGCTCGCCAGGGTCTGAGCCATCCCTGGCTCCACCGGGCTGTCACGGACGAAGGTGCCTACCCCGTGGACGCGATACAGGTAGCCTTCGGTCACGAGCTCACTGAGGGCCTGCCGAACCACCGTCCGACTCACACTTAGCGCTGAGCAAAGACTCGATTCTGAGGGAATCTGGCTGCCCGGCCCGAACTCCCCGTCGTCGATCTCCTGCACGAGCCACTGCTTCAACTGATAGTATAGTGGAAGCTTGCTCTGCCGATCGATTGGGTAGGAGCTGTTCTCAAACATGGCCCAGCGCCGGGGAATGGACATCATCATGTCATGACGTCCAGACAAGTATATCATAGCGACGACCGCATGTCAAGGGTACATCGGGAACCGTTTTTGTTCAGTGAAAATGCCACCCCATTATGAGGAGCGTGACAATGACAAAGGAAGGACTGAGAAGACAGACTGTGCCTGCGCACGGGCACGAACGCCACTCGACCAGCCGGTGAAGCAAGCCGAGAAAGCGGGGACGGCTGGTCATCACCGTTTATCGGTGAGCACGCCTTGCCCCGGGCATCGGTCCCCTGGCTAGGGCGCGCGGGGCTACTCCATGATTGGCCGAAGCCGGTGTCAGGCCTGATTGAGGCTGTTCGCCTACCGCCCGGCACCGGCGGGGCGTCGAGCCCCAGACTCAGCCGCGGCTAGCTCTCTCGATTGGGAGCCTGGTAGAGCTCGATCAACACACCATGGGCGGACTTGGGATGGACAAACACATAGCGAGTTCCGTCAGCGCCGACCTGCGGTTCCTCGCTGAGGACGCGGACGCCGGCAGCCTCCAGTCGATCCATCGCCGTCTGGATGTCGTCTGTCTCGAGACATATGTGGTGAAGGCCCTCGCCACGCTTCTCCAGGAAGCGCGCCACGCCCCCCTCCTCGGTCAGTGGCTGGAGCAACTCGATCTCCGCCTCGCCTATGGGTAGGAAGGCAGTCTCCACTCCCTCCTCATCCACGTGGCGGCGATCGGCTACCTCAAGTCCAAGGGCGTCCCGATAGAAAGCCAGTGCCTCATCCAGATCTCGAACGACGACGGCTACGTGATGGATCGACTTGGGCATACCATTCCCCCGATGATTCTACATTGCATTCAGATACTCACCCGCGACTCGTACTCTCCCCACACGTCGCGGAGAACACCGCATATCTCCCCTAGCGTGCACCCGGCCTCCACTGCATTGACGAACAGAGGCATTAGCGGCTCCCCCTTCTGGGATGACGTCGCATGCCCAGAACCGCCCGCAGCCTTGCCGAGTCGCTCCAGTGCTGCCGATGCCCGCTCAGCATCGCGTCGCTCACGCAGTGCCGCCAACCGCGCCCGCTGCCGCTTCTCAATCACAGGATCGACCTTTAGGCGTTCCAGCCCTGTCGCTTGCTCCTCAATCTGATAGGCGTTCACGCCCACCACGATCCGTTCTCGTTCCTCCACCTTCTTCTGGTAATCGTAGGCCGCATCGGCGATCTCTTGCTGGATATAGCCCTCTTCGGTGGCTGCCAGCGCTCCCCCCATCGCATCGATGGTCTCGATGTACACCCTTGCCCGGCGCTCGATCTCGCGGGTCAAGTACTCGATGGCATACGAACCAGCCAAGGGATCAGCGGTGTTGGCGACGCCGGACTCGTGGGCGATAATCTGCTGCGTTCGCAGGGCAATGCTGACCGACTCCTCCGTGGGCAGCCACAGCGCCTCGTCGCGCGAGTTTGTGTGCAGCGACTGCGTCCCTCCCAGCACAGCGGCCAGCGCCTGCAGGGTTACGCGGATCACGTTGATCTCCGGCTGCTGAGCCGTAAGGGTACACCCGGCCGTCTGGGTGTGGAATCGCAGCTTCCAGCTACTGGGATTCTCGGCGCCGAACCGGTCCCGCATCACACTTGCCCACAGGCGACGGGCAGCCCGGAACTTGGCAACCTCCTCCAGAAAGTCGTTGTGCGCATTGAAGAAGAACGACAGACGCGGAGCAAAGGTGTCGATGTCCAGCCCGGCATCCATCGCGGCCTCGACGTAGGCGATACCATTGGCAAGTGTGAAAGCGATCTCCTGGACAGCGGTGGAGCCTGCCTCGCGGATGTGGTAGCCGCTGATGCTGATCGTGTTCCAGCGCGGGACCTCGTCTGCGCAGTAGCGGAATAGGTCGGTCACCAGGCGCATCGATGGCTTGGGCGGGAAGATGTACGCCCCACGGGCGATGTACTCCTTAAGGACGTCGTTCTGGACCGTGCCCCGCAACCGGCGCGGCTCGACGCCCTGCTCCTTCCCCACGGCGATGTACATGGCCAGAAGAATCGCAGCCGGGGCGTTTATCGTCATTGAGGTGCTGACCTTGTCCAGCGGGATGCCGTCGAACAGGATGCGCACGTCCTCGAGACTGCTGACCGACACACCAACCTTCCCTACCTCTCCCTCGGCCAATGGGTCATCAGCATCGTAGCCCAGCTGTGTCGGCAGGTCGAAGGCCACGGATAGGCCCGTCTGCCCCTGCTCCAGCAGGTACTTGTACCTGGCGTTTGACTCCTCCGCGGTGGCGTACCCTGCATACTGGCGCATGGTCCAGAGGCGGCCGCGGTGCATCGTCGGGTAGACACCTCGGGTGAAAGGGTACTGACCAGGGAACCCCAGGTCCACCAAGTAGTCCAGTTCCGCGTCGGGCGGCGCAAACGCACGCTCGAGGGGAATCCCGGACAGTGTCTCAAACTGCCCTGGGATGCCGTCTGCGCCCTTCCGTTCAGGAAAGCGTTCCACGGCGGGCTTCACCGTCTCTTCTTCCCACCTCTGCTTCTGGACCCCTAGATCGCCCACACCTTCCCCCCACACAGTGATCGCTCAGGCAGAACCTGTCACCCTCGACTCGACCTCCACCAGGACCTGGTCCTTCTCCACGTCATCCCCGGGCTTAACGTGGATCGACTTCACGACGCCGTCTCGCTCCGAGCGAAGCTCGTTCTCCATCTTCATCGCCTCAAGGACACAGACGGCATCGCCCACGTGCACTTCCTGGCCCTCCTCGACCACAATGCGCGTGATCTTCCCTGGCATGATGGCGACGATAGCCCCGGGGCCCGCTTTCACGGCGGCGGGCGCAGCCGCCGGCGCCGCAGCCTGATCAGCCCGCCCCACGGAGAGACCGGTCACTTCCAGCGGGTAGGACGCGTCGGCTACCCG
>JASFVG010000168.1:0-9598 GCA_050049955.1 Anaerolineae bacterium
TGGATGATCTCGAAGAGGTCTTCAACCTCCTGAGGCGTGAGCACCGCCGTCGGCTCATCCAGGATCAGGATGTCGGCCTCGCGATACAGCAGCTTGATGATCTCCACGCGCTGCTGTACACCGACGGACAGGTTCTTGATGTAGGCATCTGGATCGACCTTTAGGCCGTACTGCTCGGAGATCTCTCGTACGCGCGCGGCTGCCCGAGGTCGATCCAGAAAGATGCCGTTCTTGATCGACTCGACGCCCAGCATCACGTTCTCCGTGACCGTCAACACGGGGACCAGCATAAAATGCTGGTGAACCATACCGATACCGCGGTCGATCGCGTCGTTGGGGTCCGCGATTTCCACAGGTCGCCCACGGACGATGATTTCTCCCTCGTCCTGGGTGTAGAGACCATAGAGGACGTTCATCAGGGTCGTCTTACCGGCGCCGTTCTCGCCCAGGAGCGCGTGGATCTCGCCTTCATTCAGGGTCAGATCGATGTGATCGTTGGCCAGGACGCCAGGGAAGGCCTTTGTGATGCCGCGCAATTCCAGGACAGGAGGGGGAGAGTCTCGGGTTGGGGGCATTGCTAACTCCTTGCTCTGGGAGCCGTCTCAGCGTATGCACGTGTGAAACTGGAGACACGGCTAGTATACGACAAATGCTCAGCGATGTCAAACAACTGGTGTACCTACAAGCACGCTTCCACGACCCTGACTGGCCTGCGAAATGGTCCGAGGTAGCCCGCTGACGCAAGGCCACGGCCCGCGGGCGGGGGGGCGCGTGGCTGAACGGGCCGTGTTGGACTACCTGAGAGATGCTGCTGCAAGCTTCCGTCTGGGAGACTCCCATCCCATTCAATGAATGCTGTCGGCGGTTTACTCGCGACCCCCAGCGTTCATGGAACGATTTGCCCTATTCCCGGATTTGACTATAATACGAGCGATGACGGCCCGCTTGATTCGTTCGCTTGATGATCGAAAGGAGGTGAGGCTATCGGAGTGATCCCCAGCCTGTCCCCGTTGCAGATCTGAGTAGATCTCGTTCCAGGTTTCCAATCTCACTATAGGAGGAGAATTGCAATGCGCAAACTCGCACTGACGTTGTTAAGTCTGCTGACGGTGTTGACACTGTTGGTGGCCTGCGGTCCTGCGCCGACCGAGGCACCCGTGGAGGCGACTGAGCCCCCCGCCGCCGCGCCCACCGAAGCCCCCGAGGAGCCGCCCGAGGAAGAGGTCTTCAAAGCTGGTATGGTGACCGACGTGGGCGGTATCGATGACAAGTCCTTCAACGCCTCCGGCTGGGCCGGTATGCAGAGGGCGGCGGAGGAACTGGGCATCGAGGTTGCCTATCTGGAGTCCCAGCAGCAGACCGACTACGCGGCCAACATCACCCAGTTCCTAGACCAGGACTACGGTATCATCATCACCGTCGGCTTCCTGCTCGGGGACGACACGGCCACCTTCGGCACCGAGAACCCTGACACGCCCTTCGCCATCGTCGACTTCGCCTACGATCCCGTCATCCCCAACGTGCTGGGCTTGACCTTTGCCACCGACCAGGCGGCGTTCCTGGCTGGCTACGCGGCCGCCGGGATGAGCGAGACCGGCAAGGTCGGCACGTTCGGCGGCATCGAGATCCCGCCCGTGACCATCTTCATGGTCGGGTTCGAGAACGGCGTGAAGCACTACAATGAGGTCCACGGCACGAACGTCGAGGTGCTCGGCACGGACCTGTTCGTCGGTAACTTCGAGTCGACGGACGATGGTCGCCGCGCCGGCGAGGACCTGATTGCCGAGGGTGCGGACATCGTCATGCCTGTGGCTGGGCCTGTGGGCTTGGGCACCGCCGCCGCCGTGCAGGAGAACCCCGGCACGATGCTCATCGGCGTGGACACCGACTGGTGCGTCAGCGCCCCCGAGTACTGTGACGTCACGCTTACGAGCGTGATGAAGAACATCGACGTGGCCGTCTACACGGCTGTCGAGCAGGCGTACGAGGGCACCTTCGAGGGCGGCTTCTACGTCGGCACGCTGGACAACGGCGGCGTCGGCCTTGGCCCATTCAACGAGTTCGATGACGATGTCCCGGCTGACCTGAAGGCTGAGCTGGCTGATCTAGAGGCTGCTCTCATCGCCGGCGACGTTAGCACCGGTTGGGGCGTCGCAGAGGCCCCGCCTGAGGAAGTTGCGCCGGAGGAGGTCGAGCCCCTGATCATCGGCACCACCGACTCGGTGACCGACCTCGACCCCGCCAACTCCTACGACTTCCACACCTGGGAGATCCATCACAACACGATGGACACGCTGCTCCACTACATCCCCGGCACCACTGAGCTGGAGCCGGGCCTGGCGGAGTCCTACGAGGTCAGCGATGATGGCCTAGTCTACACCTTTAAGCTGAAGGAAGGGCTCACCTTCCCCGATGGCGTCGCGTTCAACGCAGATGCCGCGGCTTGGTCGATCAATCGCGTGATGCGCCTTGAGGGTGACCCGAGCTGGCTGGTCACCTCCTTCGTGGACAGCGTCGAGGCGGTCGACGAGTACACCTTCCAGGTCACCCTCCAGAACCCGGTCGGCTTCTTCCCGCTCGTTGTCGCTACCCAGCCGTGGTCCTTCGTCAGCCCTGAGTGCTATCCAGAGGACGACTTCGACATCGATAGCACGTGCGGCGGCATCGGCCCATACCTCATCAACAGCTGGGAGCGCGACGTGGAGATGGATCTGGTGGCCAACCCGGACTACTACGCGCCGCCAGCCTACCCGCACATCCTGGTGCGCTACTTCGCCGACGCCACAGCGATGCGACTGGCGCTAGAGGCCGGCGACATCGATGTGGCTTGGAAGACGCTCACACCGTCCGACTACTCTGACTTCGAGGGCATGTCGGACTACAACCTGATCGTCGGCCCCGGTGCCTACATCCGCTACATCTGCTTCAATGCCACCACGGAGCCCTTCGACAACCCGATCGTGCGCGAGGCCATCTCGCTGGCCATCGACCGCTCGCAGATCTCCGAGGTGGTCTACCAGGGCACCCACGCCAACCTGTACAGCATGGTGCCCATGGGTATGGCTGGCCACATCGACGCCTTCTCCGAGCGGGATCTGGACGGGGCCAAGGCGCTGCTGGCCGAGGCCGGCTTCGACGAGGGCAACCCGCTGGTGATGGACTTCTGGTGGACGCCGAGCCACTACGGCCCCACCGAGGGTGACGTGGCGTCCGCGATGAAGCAGGCGCTCGAGGAGACCGGCGTGATCGAGGTTAATCTGCAGTCTGCCGAATGGGCCACCTACACCGACTACTTCGGCCCGGGCACCATGCCTGTCTTCCTCCTCGGCTGGTACCCAGACTACCTGGATCCGGACAACTACCTATGGTCCTTCGCTCATACCGATGCGTCGGAGGATCTTGGCATCTTCTACAGCAGCGAGGAGATGGACGCGCTGCTGGTGGAGGCCCAGACCGAGACGGATCCGGCCGTGCGTGAGGAGCTCTACGCCAACATCCAGGAACTGTGGACCAAGGAGTGCCCCACCATTCCCTTCACCCAGGGCCAGCTGCTCGTCGTTACGCAGCCTGGCGTCGAGGGCATCAAGCTAGATCCGACCATGTACATGCACTACTTCACGCTTACGAAGTAGCGAGCTTACGCCGGTTGTGAGGTAAACTGAGGACGGAGGGGTCCTGGGGGAGCGCTTCCTCTGGACCCCTCCCCTTTTTCTATCTGTCTAGTTGATGGAGTGAGCAAAGTATGAAATCATTGCGTGCGTACGTTATCACGCGCTTCCTCCTGACCATTCCGATGGTTTTGATTCTGCTCGTCTTCGTTTTCATCCTATTGCGTGTCATGCCGGGCGATCCCGTGGAAGCCACCATGCGCCCCGGCGTTCCTGAGGAGTACAAGAACCAGATCCGGCATGACCTGGGCATTGACCGGCCGATTCTCTTCAACTTCCAGGGCACACGCGCCACAGCCAAGCAGCCCCTCGTGACACTGTACGAGGAGAACGATGCCTCCAGTCCCCCGGTGATTCTCGTCCTGGAGGGGGATCAGCTTCCGATCACGGATCGATCGAAAGAGGGGGGCGAGGACTGGGTTCGCGTCACCATCGAGGAGGAGGAGCCAGCCTGGATAGCCGAGGAGAAGCTTAAGTGGCTGCGCCGGGTGGAGTTCCACTTCAAGGCGGTGGAGGGCGCGGAGCTGCCCGCCGGCGTGCAGGGTGACTGGCGGCAGGTAACCCTCAGCAGCGGTGGCGTCGAGGGTTGGGGGCCGGCCGAGAGCTTCGACATAGCCATCAATCCCTTCGATAGCCAGTTCTTCGCCTACCTGTGGGGGTTGGTGACGCGCTTCGACCTGGGCAAGTCGATCACGCTTCGTGGACGGCCTATTGCGGCGGACCTCAAGCTGAAGTTCCCGGCCACCGTCGAGCTTGGTATCTTCGGCATGCTGGTGGCCACCGTTGTAGGGGTGTTCACCGGCGCCCTGGCGGCGCAGAAGCGCCGTAGCGCCGTCGACTATAGTCTGCGCATCTACAGCATCGTCGCCTATGCCATTCCCATCTTCTGGATGGGGTTAATGTTCCAGCTCATCTTCGGCGTCAGGCTGGGATGGTTGCCCGTGTCAGATCGTGTTTCGTCGGGTATGCGCCCCGAGACTATGACGCAGATATTCGCGCTGCAGGAGCGACTAACAGGGCCAAGCGGCGGCAAGATCCTGTCCATTGTCGATTTCCTGTCCAATTTCTACATTTTCAACTGCATAGTGACGGGACAGTGGAAGATCCTTGGGGATGCGCTCAGGCACCTGGTGCTCCCTTCCGTGACGCTTGGGCTTTACTTGTCAGGTAATTTCACGCGCCTCACCCGCGCCAACATGCTCGATGTGCTCCAACAGGACTTCATCGCTGCTGCCCGCGCCCGTGGCATACGGGAACGAGCCGTGGTGTATCGGCACGCGCTGCTCAATGCCTTCATCCCGATCCTGACGATGTTCGGGATGCAGTTTGCACTCATGATGGCCGGGGCCGTGCTGACGGAGACCACTTTCAACTGGCCCGGCATGGGGTTGTTCCTAGTGGAACGCGTTACAGATCGAGACTTCCCCGCGATACAGGGCACTGTGGTGTTCTTTGCCCTCATCATTGCGATGGTGAGTCTGTTGGTCGACATCATCTACGCCCGCATTGACCCGAGAGTACGGTACTAGCGAAGGAGGTAGAGATGAAACGTCTATCGATTGCCATTCTGCTGCTATGCTGGCTGCTGCTCGTCGGTCTCGCCATCGTGCGTACCACGCCATCGCCGTCGCCTGCGCTGGCCGATTCGACGGTCACGCCTCTGATCCCCGGGCCCTTCCCCACGGCCAGGATTCCCAATGAGCTGACCTACTACACCAAGCGCTGCTGGCCGGCCTGCCACTACATGCCTGCCTGGCTCTCAGAGGAACCTGATCGCCTCACCGAGGAGTTCGAGGGCTCGTTCGGGTCTGACTGGGTCTGGCTGAATGAGGACGACGCCCTCTGGTCTTTGGAGGAGTCACCTGGAGCACTGCGGATTGCCGCACCCGGTGGCTCGTTCATCTCAGAGGGCGCGGACCTGGAGGATGTCACCAACGTGCTGGCGCACGCGGCGCCTCCAGACCACTTCGACGTCCAGACCAAGGTAACGTTCGATCCTGGCCAGGACCTCCAGAATGCGGGGGTTTTCGTGCAGCTACACGACGGGGCTGTCATCTCATTGGGCCGTGGCTACTGCGAGCCCGGGGCCGACCGCGCCTGCGTGGGCGACGGCGTCTACTTCGACGCTGTGGGCGTGGACTGCGACTATCGCGGCGCCCCCGTTTCGGCCGACACAGTCTGTCTGATGCTGCGCAGGGCTGGTAACTCCTATGTTGGGTACTACCACCTGAGTGAGCCCGGCGAGACCGAGATGCCCGTCCACATGGGCTGGACAGAGGTCGGTCGGTGCTTCCTGCCGGGCGCGACGCCCATGAGCGTGGGTCTGTCCGTAGGCAACGGCAGCCCAGGCGCGGGTGAAGTCTCGGCGGACTTCGATATCGCCACATTGGTAGAGCGAAAATAGAGGTATGGTAGTAACGACTTCAGTCGTTCGCCGTAACGGTGTCGCTCAACCGAAGTAACGACTTCAGTCGTTCGTCGTAGTGGCGTCGCTCAACCGTAGCAACAACTTAGGTCGTTCGCCGTAGTGGCGTCGCTCAACAGTAGTAGCGACTTCAGTCGTTCGCCGCAACGGTATCGCTCAACTGTAGTAACGACTACAGTCGTTCGTCGCGTGACCAAACCGCCCGAGATCGCCAGAGTCTAGCTCGCATCCACAACAGATCGGAGAACACAGCATGGCAGTAGCTGAACTAGAGCAACGACCCGGGTTGCTGGCCCGCCTCTGGCGGGGGCGCATCTGGTACGGCGCCGAGTGGTACATGACCGTGATCGGGGGTCTGATCATCTTCTCCATCACCGCCATAACCATCGCCACCTTCCTCACCCCGCACCTCTCGCCCTACGATCCCGAGAAGTCGGTCGCTGGGCCATTCCAGCCCCCCGATAGAGTGCATATCTTCGGGACCGATCAGCTAGGGCGCGACATCTTCAGTCGCATCATCTACGGCGCGCAAATCGTGCTCCAGGTGGCATTCATCTCAGCCACGACGTCGCTGGTGGTGGGCGTGACACTCGGCCTGATATCCGGTTTCGTGGGTGGCGGACTGGATCGCACCGTCTCCCTGGTCATGGACAGCATCTACTCCTTCCCAGGTCTGATCCTGGCCATTGCGTTGGCCGCGCTGCTCGGCAGCGGGATCATCAACATCTCCATCGCCATCGCTGTCATCTACATCCCGACCTTCTTCCGGCTGGTGCGAGGACAGGTGCTTTCGATCAAGGAGGAGGTCTACGTCGAGGCGGCCCGCAGCCTGGGGGCTCGAAACAGGACCATCCTTTGGCGCTACATCTTCCCCAACATCATCCCCTCCATCGTGGTCGTCTTCTCGATGAACGTGGCCGATGCGATCATCACCGAGGCTGGCCTGGCCTTCATCGGTCTCGGCGTTGATCCCTCGCGGCCAGACTGGGGCTACGATATCTACCGCGGGCGCTCCGAGTTGGTCGGAGGCCGCTGGTGGCCGGTGACTTTCTCGGGTCTCGCCATCGCGCTGGTCGCACTCGGCTTCAGCATGTTTGGCGAGGGGCTTAGCGAGATACTCAATCCAAGGTTGACGGAATCATGAGCGAACCCCTGGTACAGGTAAGGAACGTGAATGTAGATTATCCGACTCGTCTGGGCGTCGTTCGTGCTGTGGACGACGTCAGCCTGACGATCCAGCGCGGCGAGATACTAGGGCTGGTAGGCGAGTCCGGCTGTGGCAAGTCGACGCTTGGAAGGGCGCTGCTCCGCCTTCCTCCCTCGCCCGGCGAGATCTCGGGCGGCGAGATCGTTTTCGACGATCAGGACCTGATGGGCTTGAGCGACGAACAGATGCGGGACCTGAGGGGGGCACGCATCTCGATGGTCTTTCAGGACCCACTGACTTGCCTCGATCCCCTTCAGCGCGTCAGCGATCACTTGGTAGAGACCATTCGAACCCACGAACCGCGCGTAAGCGACCAGGAAGCGCGGGCGCAGGGCGTAGTCCTGTTCGACCGCCTGGGTATCATGGCGGAGCGGCTGGACGACTATCCGCATCAGCTGAGCGGCGGAATGCGCCAGCGCGTGATGATCGGGCTGGCGCTGGCCCTGAAGGCCGACCTGATCATCGCCGATGAGGCGACGACCTCGCTGGACGTCATTGTCGAGGCGCAATTCCTGGACATGCTGAAGGACCTGCAGCAGCAGCTCAACCTGACCATCCTGCTGATTACGCACAACATCGGTGTTATCGCTGAGGCCGCCGACCGGGTGGCTGTGATGTACGCCGCCAAGATGATGGAGCTGGCGGATGTTCATCCCCTCTTCGACGAACCGCTCCATCCCTACACCCGGGGCCTGCTGGCTTCGGTGCCCAACATCGAGCTCGAGGAAGACGCCCTCGAGATCATGCGTGGCGCGCCTCCCGATCTCCTCGATCCTCTGCCCGGCTGCCGGTTCCATCCTCGCTGTCCGCATGTGATGGAGCGATGTAGCGTCGAGGAACCGGCCTTCAAGGAAGCGAAGCCCGGTCATTGGGTCGCTTGCTGGTTGTACGAGTGAGGTGGCGATGACAAATCAGAACCTGGTCGAAGTGCGGAGCCTGAAGAAATGGTTCCCGGTGCAGAAGAGCTTCATCGAGCGCCTGGTGACCGGGCAAAACCAGTTTGTACACGCCGTAGACGGCGTCGATTTCGAGATTAGGCAGGGCGAGGTCTTCGGCTTGGCCGGCGAGAGCGGCAGCGGCAAGACGACGACCGGACGCCTCATTCTCCAGTTGGTCCGGCCGACCGAGGGTCAGGTGATCTTCGACGGCACCGACCTCACTGCTCTGAACACCGAGGAGACTCGCCGCATGCGGCAGCGCATGCAGCTCATATTCCAGGATCCGTCCGCCTCGTTGAATCCTCGGATGAGCATCGGCAACGCCATCGGCCACAGCCTGGAGATCTTCGGAGTTGCCAAGGGCGACGAGAAGCGGGACCGGGTGCAGGAGATGATGTGGCGCGTTGGCCTGCGGCCCGCGGCGCAGTTCTATGACAAATACCCGCACCAGGTGAGCGGTGGCCAGCGCCAGCGCATCGTGCTCGCCCGGGCGCTGATGCTCCGTCCGGACTTCGTCGTCGCTGATGAGCCCATCGCCATGGCCGATGTCTCCGTGCGGGCGATGTTGCTCGACCTCATGATGGAGCTGAAGGAGGACTTCGACCTCACGTATCTGTTCATCACCCACGATCTCGCAACGGCCAAGTACATCTGTGACCGCATCGCCGTGATGTACCTCGGTCTGATCTGTGAGATCGGTGACCTGCAGCAGGTCTACCGCAACCCGCAACATCCCTACACCAAGGCCCTGCTCGCGGCGGTGCCGGTCCCCGATCCCCATGCGCGGAGGAAGGCACCTATGCCCAAGGGTGAGATTCCGAGCCCCATCAACCCGCCCCCCGGCTGTCGTTTCCATCCGCGCTGTCCGGTGGCCATGGACACTTGTTCGGCAAAGGTCCCGTCTCTGCAGCCGGTCCCGGGAGACGAGGGGCACTTCATCGCCTGCTACAAGTGAGGACCGGCCGTCTGGTCGGAGGGTGGCCCCAAGGGTGTTCTTTCCCTTGGGGCTGTTGTCTTCTCTGAGGCGGGTGTCGCGAGCGTTCCCCCAACCGCAGAACCGCGCATACCGCCGCGTCAGCGCGCCCGAGGCCAATCAGCACTGAAGGAGATCACAGAATGGTGCGGAGCGTCAAGTCTGAGATAGACATCATCGGCCAGGTCTGGACGTCCCCAGAGGTCTACGCCAATGTGGAGCGGCTGTGCGATCTCGGCAGTCGCTTCTCGGGGACCCAGAGTGCGAGCCAGGCGCGGGACTTCATCCTCGGCAAGTTCAAGGACTACGGGCTGGAGAACCCCAGGCTTGCCACCTTCGACTACCTGGGCTGGACCCGGGGTGAGGCCAAGGTTTGTATCGTTGCAC
>JASFVG010000169.1:0-9387 GCA_050049955.1 Anaerolineae bacterium
GTCAGCCGAAAGAGATAGTCACGCCAGCTGACGTGGTACGGTTGACCACGGCGGCTGGTGCGCCGCTGGCGGAATGACTGAAAGGCGGACGCAATGAACGGCACTTGGCAGGCATACCCGAAGTGCACATCGGCGAAATGAATCACATCATAGTCGTCTGCGTTGGAGTGCAGGAACCTAGCCGCCTGCCATCCGAAGGCTGCCCAGTCGAGAGCACCAACTGGCACCCTTATCACGCGGACGTCCTCCGGTGGACGCACATCACCGACTTGGTCGCGCTTGGGGCGTTGGGACGCTACCACAGTCACGCTATGGCCCCGTGCAGCCAGCCCCCGAACGATCGTCTCGGCATAGATGGTCAGACCGGATGAGCGAAAGGGTGGGAAGTCGAGAGTCAGGAGACAGATTCTCATAATGCCTGCTCGACAACGTGTGCTAGTTGGTCGGCAATTGTGGAGGTGGTCAATCGCCGTTGAAAGACCTCATACCCACCCAGTGCGAGATGGCGTCGCAGCTCCTGGTCGTCCGCAAGCGTGCGAACAGCCGTTGCAAGGGCGTCTGAGCTGCCCATTGGAACAGCCCATACGTGTTCACCGGGAGTGAAGATCTCGCGGACAGCCGAGCCGTCGCCCACAACGGTGGGCTTTCGCATGGCTACAAACTGGAACACCTTGGTGGGTATGACCCGCGCTGCCTTGGGCACCGTGGAGAAGTGCCCCCCCAGGCAGATCGCTGCTTCATCGATGTACTCTGGTAGTTGAACCAGGGGAATCCAGCCCAGCAGCTCGACGTTACTGAGTTCCAGTTCGTCGATCAGCCTTTCTACATGTCGACGCCGCTTGCCATCCCCGCCAATCCTGAAACGGATGTCTGAGCGATCTCGCAGCAAGGATGCAGCTCGGATGATCACATCTGTGCCGTGTAGTGGCAGGAAAGCGCCATAGTAAAACACGTCAGTGCGTCCTTGAGGGGAGCCTGCCTCGCGCCGAGGATAGAAGAGCGCCTCGTCACAACCGACGTATACCGTCGTGAACTTGTCCCTCGGGATGCCGAAGGTTTCTACGAAGTACCCGGCGTGGGCATCCGTATCGACAATCGCGTGATCTGCACTTTGACAGCTCTTGCGATCCAGCCAATAGGCGAGACGTCCCATGGGGGACCGGGGCCGGAACCAGCAGCGGTCCTCGCATAGGGTATCGTAGGTAGAGACATAGGCATCAAGAAGCAGGGGTTTCCGCTGCAGCGTCGCAAGCGCGGTGGCAATCGGTTGACCATAGAAGCCGACAAAGCAGAGATCATAGTCAGGGCGGCACGCAACGAACCGGGCCAAGCTAGACACTGTACGTCCCACAGTGCTGGGCACATCCGTGGTGAACACCTTGACGTCAAAGCGGGAGCGAAGCGCACTGAGGAGAACGCGATTCCGCATGTAGCCCACTTCGCGACCCGAGATGAACAACACACAACGCCTCATTGGATGCTCCACTAGCGGGTCATGCTACGCCTGATTCATCCCTGGAGGACAGCGCCAGTCGGCCGTGAACGGTGAGACGGCGCGTCCCGTTCGAGGGCTTCCGACCCACGAGGCCCCTGCCGCGATGGTCGCGACGGGCCGGTCCCTAATGGTGTATACTGAAGACCCACACGCGATCCCGGTGGTACAATTGCCGGAATGCCTTGCTGAGTCTCATCGTCTCTGGATCCAGCACGTGTGGTCCCGAGTAGTTCACCCGCCCCTGCCGCTGACCGATGTAGACATGCGTGACCCCGCGCTCTCTGAGCAATGCCAGTGTCGCCAGATCGTCTACTCCCATCTCCTGGATGCGCGCGGTGACTTCGTTGACCCACTCGCGGTACCCTGGTCTTGGCCCCCGCTCGGTGCCGTAGTTAAGGGGAGGCACAGTATTCGCCCGGTCTCCGAGTAGCGGCAGCCACCACCCTCCGTCGGAGCCTACAACCACGCTTCCCCCGTAGGCGGTGAAGGAGTTGACCAGGAACCTGGCGTCCGCCGGCGTGTTCTCCCGAATCCACGCCATCGCTTGAAGGTCCGGTCGGGTCACCATCGAGTACGTGACCGGGTCCACATCCCGGGCGCGCACAAACACCCCTGCCAGTCCGATTCCGACCGCAACGACACATGCCACGACGGGGCCAGGTAGTGCAGTGCGCAGCTCGTTGACCAGCTCACCGCCGGCATATCCGATCAGCACCGCCGCCGGGATATAGAGCGCGATGAACAGGGCGAAGTTGCTGATGGCCCCAGTGCCCGGGAGCAGGAAGAGCTCCGGGTTGGTGGCGATGAAGAGGAGCAACCACCACACTGCCACCAACAGCACCTCGCGCTTCCGGCGCCACAAACCGACGGAGACAGCGACTGCTAGGAGCAACCAGAGGCCCGGTCCCATGTAGCTGGTGAGATCGCCCATCGCGTTGTACTGCTGCATGAATGAGGATACCTGGCTCGGTGCGGTAGTCAGTTGGTCCCGGAAACCGCGGACCATCCTACTGCCCAGAACATGCACGAACCAGGGCAGGAAGAGAAGCCCGGCGCCCACTCCGACTACCAGGATCTGGGTCAGCGTCTGGCGCCAGACCTTGCGTCCGATCGACAGCGCCGTCCAAGCCAGCACGAACCCCATGAAGAAGATCAGGACGCGATAGTGGGTTAAGGCGAGACCTCCTACCGTGATCCAGTTCAGGGCGATGAGCCGCCAGTTGTAGCCTGGTTTCTGCAGGACGTGCCAACTGATGAGCACCGCGGCTGGCAAGATCACCTGACCAGCTAACTGAGTATAGCGCCCCCAGTTCACGTAGACCATCGGCACGGGTGACAGCAGGCCCGCTACCAGCACCGCTCCGACGCCGCCCCAGCGATTCCCGCTGACCCTCAGCCCCAGTGGGTAGAGCGCCAGCACCGCCAACCCGTTCAGAAGCTGCGCTCCCCCAAGAACCGCCTTGTGCATCGCCATCCCCGTCAACCAGTGCAAGGCTGCCATCGTTGAGTGGAACCCAAAGTGGTACGTGAAGCTCTTCAGCGGTACGTAGGGTTCCCACGACTCGAACAATCCTCTGTTGTCCGCCAGCAGCTGGCTGATCATCGTGTGCTGATAGGAATCACCCCACATCGGGGCATCGAGAGCGCGCAGGGGAAACAAGCGCACGGCGAAAACCAAACCCACCACGACCACAAGCGTCAAGTCCGGCCAGAATGCGGCCGAGCGTCCCCACTGCGTGACCGATTCCCGAATTGCTCGAGCCTGGCAGCGGCGGTATCGCCAGAGCATGGCGGCCGTCCCGCCCAGTAAGGGTACCCAGGCGTACACCGGGCCCAGGTTCAACCCCACAATGTGTGTCCAGAGCATCAGCAGGGGGTAGACCGCCAGACCGACTCCGGCGGCTATGCCCAGTTTCTCAGCCCATGAGAGCCGTGTGGGCCAGAGCCACGTGACCAACGCCCATCCTGGCACAACGTAGAGCAGCCCGGCCACCGCCAACAGCCCAGCGCCCTCCACGGCCGCGCCGGCCAGGTCGCGTGCCGCCATGGCTCGACTGTAGGTCAACCGAAACGCCATCTGCGCGTCCAGCGGCTCGTGGTTCCGATAGAGTGCTCCGTCGAGGTACGCGTTGCCCGGACGTTGGCCAACCTTGACTGCGCGATCCCCGGTCAGCTCGAGAAAGGCATAGTAGTATCTGCCGTGCGAGTTGCGGAGAGGAGGGAACGAGAAAAGGTAGGTACCGGCCTCGGTCACCTGTCCCAGCGCCAGCGTTGCCGTGGCGATGTCGACTTCTGCCCCGGGCTCCCGGCGCAGGTGGAGGCGTACCTCTCCTGAGTGCCCTTCGTCCGGCGCCAGCCAGACCTCTAGCCCGCGCAGCCCACCGTGCCTGGCGACGAAGGTCTGTCCGACCGGATGATTGGGCTCGAGGAGTGTCGAGTTGTCGTCATCAAACTGAGCTTGATCTGGATCGACGAAACCCGAGCAACCACTTGAGAGGAGGGCAAAGATGACCAGTACCGGTCCAACGAGGTAGCGTCTCATCTACTCGACGGTCTCTCTCGATCCGCATCCAGCTCCATCCGCCGCACCCTATACAGCGCCTCCTCGAGCATCTTTCGATTCAGGCGCACCAGATCGGCCATCAACCCGATCAGACAGACCTGAAACCCGACGATGGTCAGAATGGCCGCGAGTATGAGGGACTGTACCTTGCCCGTCCCGGGCCCGGTGACGTAGTAGTACAGAAAGCGGAGCCCCAGCGCAACGCCTCCTGCGATGATGGTAGCTCCCAGGCCCAGGAACAAACGCAAAGGGCGGTACATGGAGAAGAAGCGGAGGATGCTGATGGCCGAGATGAGCAAGAAATGCGGTGTGCTGCGGATCAGACGAGACCGACGCGTCTGTGGATTGGTGCGGATGGGAACATAGGTCACCACCATGTTCCGTGCGCCTGCCTGGATCAGTGTCTCCAGGGTGTACGTGTAGTCGCTGAGCACGGTCAGCCGCATGGCTGCCTCTCGCGTGAAGGCCCGAAAGCCACTGGTCGCGTCGGGGATCGAGATCCCGGCCGCCTTCTCCACCACCCAGCTCCCGAGGCGCTGCAGCAGGCGCTTTAGCGGTGAGAAGTGAGGCAGGGTGCCCACGCCACGATCCCCCACCGAGATGTCCGCCTCTCCGTGTAGGAGTGGCTCAATCAGTCGCCCCACATCGTCCCCTCGGTACTGATTGTCCGCGTCTGCGTTGACGATGAGGTCGGCACCAGCGGCTAGCGCCGCATCCAGTCCGACCAGGAAGGCGTGAGCCAGCCCGTGGTTCTGGCCGAGGCGCACCGTGTGCTCAACACCTAGTTCTCGGGCAACCCTCCCAGTCTCATCCGTGCTCCCATCGTCCACGACCAGGATCTCGACCTCATCCACACCTGGCAGCTGACGTGGCAGATCCCGCAAAGTGGCGGGAAGCGTCGCTTCCTCATTGTAGCACGGAATCTGGATGATCAGCTTCATATGGAGCTATTCTACCATACTTTCCGGCTCGATCAATCATCTCTGCGGGTGCGCTGCACCTACGCTACCGGGCCCTAGCTTCGGAGCTGTCATAGACCACAATGTCCCCATCGTATCCGTACCGGGCTCCGTCGAACGACTTCACCGGCTCACCGGTCTGTCCGATCTCGTCGCCGATCAGACCCGGGAACCATCGAGGATCTAGGACGAGATAATCGGGCCGATACGTTTCGATTGCCCATGCAGCGGCTTCCCGATACATTGTCTCACGGGAGAGCCTCTGTGCTATCTCGGGCTGAATCAGTCCGGCGAAGCCCACCATCCTTCGTTCAGCATAGTACCCAATAATCCCGACTTCTAGCGTAGCGATCGTTGCATCAGGAGGCGCGTTCTCCGCTAGCCATGTGCCCACCGCCTCGTAGATGGCTGCTCGCTGATCAGGATGATGATACGAATGCCGCAAGCCTTCAGCCTGCGGGTAGAGCAGGAGCAAGAGCATGACTGGCAGTACTACTGGCAGTACTGCCCATCGCCTCCATCCCTGGATCACTTCAGGCGGCAGCCAGTGCTTGACGGCAGCCAGGCCGAGACCAACCGCTGACAAGATGACGGGAATCAGAGGTGCATAGTACCAGAAGTACCTGCTGACCCTCAGCAAGGTGTACGAGACGAAGTAGACGACACCCCAGCAGAGGAAGGGGAGCCACCGCCGGTTTCTCAGGGCGCTGAAGAATATCCCAGCGACAGCCAGGGCCCCGTGCAGCCAGTAGAATGGCTCCTCAGCGTATCCGCTGATCAAACTCAAGAACCCCGGGGCGAAACCCTGACTGATCGCCATCTGGGCCTGCTGTTGTTTGGCAGCCAGTGTGGCCGGCAGAGGGGAGCCAAAGTAAGTCCAAGCGAAGAGGTACCAAGGAGCAATGAGGGCAGCAAATAGCAGGGCCGGCCCCCAAGGGACCCGACGCTGGGTGATCAGCAAGTCCGCGCCCAGCACCAGACCCGCCACCAAACCGTCAGACCGGGTGAGCGTGGCAAGCGCTAACAGCGCCATCGCGCCGTAGTGTTGCTCGCCAGCGTGGAGCGCGAATGCACCGAGGATCAGCATGGCGTAGAAGCAGGTCTCTGCCCCGAAGGTGTTGACCATCAGGGGAAAGACCGGATACAAGACGGTCGCCACCAATCCAGCCAGCGGCTCTTGCCAGCGCCTTCCGATGATGTAGAGAAAGAACCCACCCAGCGCCAGGCTGAGTGCGCTGATGAGATTGCTTCGCGAGGGAAGGTCCTGCCAGACAAGACCCAATCCGGCAAGGAGCAAAGCGTAGAGCGGCGCAGTGGTGCTTAGCACCCTTTCGTTAGCGTTGTAGACAAACCCGAGTCCAGAACGGAGGTTGTCAGCGTACCGAAAAGTGATGAAAGGGTCGTCGTAGGCCCAGTCGCGGAACGCGACATAGGCGAGGCTCGCGACGAGAACGAGGTAAACGCAGATAGCCCACTCTAGTTCGCGTTCACGTCTCACATTCTCCCCCTCCTCTCCGGGTGAGGATGGTTGAAGTCAAGCCACAGGAAACGCAGCGACCGTCGTTCCGGGCACAGAATCGGACCAGGGAAACGGCCTCCTAATAAGCCAACTTGGACTGAGCGAATTCACCAGTGATTGCCTTCCTTGTCGATTCGAAGGTCAGTCATTGGGCCTCAAAGGATGGTGTATCGCAGCCCCTGCGACACGCGGCATTCCAGCCAGACTGGGAAGACTGCTCCGTAGGTGTAGGCACACGGATTGCGATTCCGTGTAACTCAGTCTCGTAGCTGTGGTTCGGTTCCAACGGGGCTGGCAGCCTTGCCCAAGCCCCCACCCGCCCGCCTCTGTATGCCCAGGTTCGCTCCAGCCCTCAGCCATCGAGAAGCCTAGCCTCCCATCAAGGAAACGGAAACCGCTGCCTCGAGCCATGGTGCTCTTGACGGAGAAGAACTCGGGCCTAACTGGTCGTTCTGTCAACGGGCAGGGCGCACCCGATCTCTCTCCGAGAGAACTCACTTGTATCCTCCTGTCGGCCTTGCGATTCGCTTGACTGGAGTTGGTGTCCGTGACTGGCTCGATGCTGGCAGCTCGCGATGGCGTGAGCCCGGGGTCGGGGCTGGCGCCGTCGGGCCTATTCAGTAAGTGTAGGAGACCCAGGGCAAGCCCAGCCGCCAATGCGAGGGCCACTCACAGAGATCTCCCCCCCGATTCTGGCAAGACCTTGGGTGCCCTAGAGCGTCTGGAGGTTCGCCCTTCGATGGCGGTACTCAGCATTCGGGCCACTGATCGCACTCCTTCTCATTCTACGACGTTGCTTGTTCTATGAATCATCCTGGGAGGACTGCGTGCCGCCCACAGATCGTCTGGCCTAAGTCACGCTGGCTCGCAGTCTCTTCGCGCGAAGTGCTTGAACCTCAGGGGAGAAGTGGTCGGCTGGACCAACCCTGGTACCCCAGGTGCGCCCGCAGGATGTGAAGCCCTCCTGACACGGGGATTCGGATATCGCCGTCTCGAATCGCTATGCCATTCATCAACACTGTTCCCTTTCGCCAGATAACCCGGTCATCCAACATCAGTACCATCGTATCGTCGACGTCAGGAACCACGATTTCTCCTCTTGTGTTGTCAGGCGCTGCTACTTTGAGATAGCCCTCTGTGCGGCTCCGGCGCTCCCAGCGCACATTGAGGAAACCCTCCCGAAGTGGCAGAGTCCCGGTGGCGTGTTCCACGCCGCTGAATGCAGGCCTGACCTCCCAGCTATCTCTTCCGGCCCTTCGTGCCCCCAGCACGTAGGAGGTGAGAAACCAGGTCGGCGCTCCTCCCCAGCAATGGGACAGGCTTGAGTTGTAGCGCATGTGCGAATCGAAATCTTCCCACCACGTTGTCGCTCCCAAATCAAGCAGGCGCCCGTAATACCCCTGGATGAGATCCACGGCTTCAGAGATACGATCGGCCCGCCCCAGGGCCTCAAGAACCCAGAACATGCCGTAGATGCTGATGCTGGGAGAGAAGACTGAGTCAGTCGCGCTGGGTAGCATGTCGAGTAGTGCTGAAGCTACATCAGTCTCATTCTCCTCGGGCACCACTCCATAGGCCAACGGCCAAGCCTGCGCGTGGACCGATGCCGTGATGCTTTCTCCCCCATAAACAGTGGTTGCGTATTGTTGCTGGCTGGGGATATACAGGTGGGCGTTGACTTGGTCCTTGATCCAACGTGCCTTCTGGCGCCAGGCGCCTGCGTCATCCGCCTTACCCACCGCTTCAGCAATGCGAGCAGCGTCCAACAGCGTGCCGTAATACAGAGCGTTGATAGCCGTTGATTGACCGTAGCGACTGTGGTATCCTCTCCAGTCAATCAGGGCAGTCTCCCACCAATTGCCAAGCGGTACGTCAAGCAGTCCTGTACTCGCGTTCTCATAGCCCTCCAGGTAGGACATGAACGCGCTCAGGACAGGATAGAGCTGTGCCATGAACCCTTCGTCTTCGGTCATGTGCCAGTAATCATGCAGGCTCTGCACCCACAGCATTCCGTAGTCCAGCATGAGTTCTCCACCACCGTGGGGTGCTCGGGCTGGTGGCCGCCCCTGCTCAAATCCCTCCGCCATGAGCGACAGACCTCGCCTAAGGAGCGTGGTATCTCCAAAAGCTACTTGATTGATCCGCTCGCCTACGTAGGCGTCCCCCCACCACTGACCTCGTTCGCGCCAAGGTGTGTCAGTGTATGCGTCGGTCATATTGGGATACAGGGTATCAACGCCAACTTGCCATATCCTATCCAGAAGCAAGTTGGAGGATTGGAACTCTCCGAGTTGAATGGCTGGGTATCGCTCCTCATGAACCCGGATGTCCTGCAACTCAACTGGACCGCCATTCCAGGCCGCGATCAGCACATACCTCCCGGCACGAGCGTCTATTGTGGAAATGGAGCGGGAGCTGCCGTCAAGTATCCATGAGTCCGTCTGATTCCACTGCGGATGAACAGATCCTGGGTAAGGCAGAGGGCGCACTGTGTCTGGTAGGAGCCGCTCGTCCCATCCAATGTCTAGTATGCCCCCGGAACCGCCGGAAACATTGGACTCCAACCGCCCGTGCACTACCCGGCCAAGATCCAGCACGGCGTAGGCTGGCGTCTCTGGGAAGGTTATCGTCAGCCCGTGCCTTGAGCAGATAGACACCGCACTCGGCGCAGTCCATGGATCTGCCAAGAGTAGTCTGCGTCCAGCGTGAACGCCTTGCTGAAACGGGACGGCTGTCGAGCCTATGCCCTCTCTGGACAGTCCGAAGGTGAGGCCGTATGGAGGAACATCATCAAGACTCAAGGAATGCAGGCCGGTCTCCGCGGTGATGGAAGCGACATACACGTCTGGAC
>JASFVG010000170.1:0-9361 GCA_050049955.1 Anaerolineae bacterium
GCTGCGCGGTATGCTCAACTGTCTGGCCGTCAAAGCCCCCGGCTTTGGCGATCGGCGGAAGGCTATGCTGCAGGACATCGCCACGCTCACCGGCGGACACGTCATCACCGAGGAAGAGGGGCGCACACTCGAGAGCGCCACGATAGAGGACCTGGGAAGGGCCGAGAAGGTCATCTCCTCGAAGGATGACACCACCATCATCGGCGGAAAGGGCTCTGACGCGGACATCAAGGGGCGCATGGAGCAGATCAAGGTTGAGATCGACAAGTCGACGTCCGACTACGATCGCGAGAAGCTGCAGGAGCGTCTCGCGAAGCTCGCTGGCGGTGTTGCGATCATCGGCGTGGGCGCGGCGACGGAGACGGAGCTGAAGGAGAAGAAGCACCGCGTTGAGGATGCGCTTTCGGCCACACGTGCCGCAGTCGAGGAGGGCATTGTGCCGGGAGGCGGCGTAGCTCTGATCAACGCCATCCCCGCTCTTGACAAGGTCGAGATGTCGTTCCCCGACGAGCAGACCGGTGTCCACATCCTGCGCAAGGCGCTGGAGATGCCACTCCGCAAGCTAGCCGAGAACGCTGGTGAGGATGGCGCTGTCATTCTCGATACTGTGCGACGCAAGCAGGCAGAGAATGACAACGACCGCCTGGGCTACGATGTGCTGGAAGGCAACTTCCCCGACATGGTTGAGGTTGGCATCATCGACCCGGCCAAGGTGACCAAGGGCGCGCTGCAGAATGCGGCCTCAATTGCGGCGATGATCCTCTCCACCGAGGCGCTGATCAGCGACTTGCCGGAGGAAGAGGCACCCGGCGTACCGGGCGGGGGCATGCCCGGCGGCATGCCGCCTATGTAGGCTCGGTGAGCTACTAGATCCACAAGAGCCAGACGCGCGAGCGTCTGGCTTTTTTCGTATCTGCACGTTCCCGGTGGCGTGCGGCTATGGTCCAGACCGCGCGTAGAACAAGAGCATCACGCCACCGTAGGATCGCTGATCGAACAGGACGAGGTGCTCCAGGTCCTGCTCATCATACTCCACCGGGTCGATCTGCACGATCACCCAGCCGTCGCCCGCGAGCCACCCCGGCGTCTTATCGAGCAGATGGAGCGTCCTGGTCCACAGTCCCTCGTACTGGGGCGGCGCTACGTAGATGAAATCGAAGGGGGAGGGATCCCTGAGCAGGAAATCGAACACATCAGAGCGTACCACATGCGTGCCATCTTCGAGCCGCGTATGCGCCAGGTTGTCTTCAATTGTGCGCACGGCTACCCTGGCCCATTCCACGAAGACAACCTCCTCAGCGCCGCGGCTGGAAGCCTCGATGCCAACCTGTCCCGTACCGGCAAAGAGGTCAAGGAAATGCGCGCCGATCACTAGGTTGCCGATGATGCTGAACAATGCGCACTTGGCCCGGTCCGTGATCGGTCGTGTGATGTTGCCCGGAACCGACTTCAGACTGTGGCCTTTCGCCTTTCCTGTGATAACGCGCATCTGCCCTCCCTTGATTACTATACAGTCAACGCCAGGCGCCTGCAAGTCGAGCCTGCAGGGAAGACGCCATGAAACCACGCTTCCGGGCCGTTTCGTGCCCTACATTCCTAGGTGCGCTCCGCACCGGGGTGGGCCTGGGCCAAGGGGGCCCGTCCCTACGTGCCGAGCGAATCTCCCGCTGCCCTGCTGGCCTTCGCTGTCGATAGCGCAGGGAGAGTGAATAGAAGTCGCCTGTCAAGTCGTTGACAATTGCAGAGATCACATTATACTGACATCGACGTGCCGCATTCTGCCTAGCGTGTGCGATGCTGACTGACACTCACAGAGAGACCGTTGAGCTCTCGGATATCCTGGAGAGAGCTTCGCTGGCAGGCTCCGAGAATGGGGGCCGTGACCTCATCGGGCGAGCCTACGCTTTGGCTGCGGAAGCGCACATCGACCAGCACCGGGACTCCGGCGTCCCGTACATTCAGCACCCCCTTTCAGTGGCGCTCCTCCTCGCTGATATCGGCATGGGTCCGGATACCATAGCCGCGGGTCTGCTCCACGATGTGGTGGAGGACACGGGGACCGGTCTCACGCGACTGGCCGAGGAGTTCAATGAGGACATCGCCGCCTTGGTCGACGGAGTGACCAAGCTCGAACAGATGGAGAAGCAGCAGGTCGATGCCCGGCTTGCTAGCGATGACAAGAGGATTGCTGCGGATCGGGAGGCGGAGAGCCTTCGCAAGATGTTCATTGCCATGGCTGAGGACATACGGGTCGTGATCATCAAGCTCGCCGATCGCCTTCACAACATGCGGACGCTGGACGCCCTCGAGGAGAACCGACAGCAGGCCTTCGCCCGAGAGACTCAGGAGATCTTCGCCCCGCTGGCCAGTAGCTTGGGCATCTGGCAGTGGAAGTGGGAGCTGGAGGATCTGAGCCTGCGCCATCTCGATCCGGAGACCTTCTATGGGATGAAGGACCTCATTGCCGAGCGGCGGCCTGATCGCGAGGCCAGCATTCAGCGATACGTAGGCATGCTCCGAGACAGGCTGACAGATGAGGGCCTTGAGGCGGAGATCGAGGGGCGTCCCAAGCACATCTACAGCATCTACCGCAAGATGCAGCGGAAGGATGTACCTTTCGAGCAGGTCTATGACGTACGCGGCATCCGAGTCATCACCCAGAGCGAGGCAGACTGCTATCGTATTCTCGGAGTGGTACACAGTCTCTGGAAACCTATCCCGGGTGAGTTCGACGACTACATCGCGACCCCCAAGGACAACGGCTACCAGAGCCTGCATACGGCAGTGATTGCCGATGACGGCAGGACGCTAGAGGTTCAGATTCGCACTGCAGAGATGGACCGCATGGCTGGCTACGGGGTCGCGGCGCACTGGCGCTACAAGGATAGCGGCAAGCCTGACCCCTCGTTCGATACGAAGATCGCCTGGATGCGCTCGCTGGTGGAATGGCAGCGGGAACTGACCGACGCCAGCGAGTTCGTGGACGCCATGAAGACAGACATCTTCCAGGATCGTGTCTACGTCTTCACGCCCCGCGGCGACATCATCGATCTTCCCGCAGGATCGACTCCCATCGACTTCGCCTACCACATCCACACGGAGGTCGGGCATCGCAGCCGAGGGGCGATGGTCAACGACCGCTGGGTTGGACTGGACTACCGGCTAAAGACTGGCGACCGCGTGGAGATCATCACCGACAAACAGGCCTCCCCAAGTCGGGACTGGATCAATCCGGCGCTTGGCTACGTCACGACCAGCCGCGCCCGGTCGAAGATCCGTCGATGGTTCAGGCTACAAGACAGGGAGAAGAACATCGCTCTAGGGCGTGAGCTCGTCGAGCGACAGCTGAAGCATCTGGGGATGGAGAGCCTGGGTCACGAGCGGGTGGCTGAGCTTTTCGACTACGACAAGATCGGCGACTTCCACGCTGCTGTGGGCTTTGGCGACATCAATAGCCAGCAGATAGCAAGCAGGATCGCCGAGTTGAGCTCTAAGGCCGACCGAGCGTTGTTGCCGGTTGAGCCACCGTCTCTTCCGATGTCTGTGCCGGGCATCCAGGTCCAGGGAACTGGTGGTCTGATGACCCGGCTCGCGCAGTGCTGCAGCCCCCTCCCGGGAGAGGACATCATCGGGTATGTGACGCGAGGCAGCGGGGTGACGGTTCATCGCTCTGATTGTCTGAACGTGCTGCGCGTAACCGACAAGGAGCGGTTGATCGAGGTTAGCTGGGGCACGGACCTGCAGACCGTTCCCGTCGCGGTACTCATCAAGGCCTACGATCGTACCGGGCTGCTCCACGATATCGCTGGCGTGATCAGCAATGCGAACATCAACATGTCGGCCGTCAACGTGAGCCGGGCGAAGAACATCGCGACCCTCTACATCCTGTTGGAGATAAGCGATATCGAGCAGCTCAGAAGCATCCTCACCAAGATAGACAGTCTTCCCAACGTCGTTGAGGCGAAGCGGCACATTGGCTGACGTTCTAGGTCTGTCCCGAATCGCCCCTGAAACGACCACGACACGTCCCGCCAGGCTATTCCATCCGTACCCAGGCCCTGGGCAAAGGACCCGGATCCCGCCAGCGACATTTGACCGCAGCACAAAAAAAGAGACCCTGGGCGCCCCTTGGAGCCCCAGGGTCTCTGCGCGTCCAATCGAACGCCACCGCCGGCCTACGGCTCGGCCGGCACCCGACTCTGCCACGACTTCCGCTCGACCAGGGATTGCTGGGCCTCGAGCCACGCCAGGAAGGCGTCCTGGCCCATGCTATCGAGGACGCTCGGCTCCAGCTCTCGGACCTCATGGCCGGTCACCTCGAGGATGAAGTACGTTTGGCCCTCCTCACCGATTGTCACCGGCCCAGAGTGCTCCCCAACCTCTAGCTCGAAGGCCAAATCGGCCAAATCCTCGCTGATGCGGTCCGCCAGAACATCTCTAGGCAGCCATTCCAACTCGCTGCTAAACCCCGGCGCGTCCTCATCAGCCTCGAGTTCGTCTGCCAGGGTCTGGAAATCCTCACCGCTGTCCAGGCGCTGCACTAGCTCATTTGCCGCCTCTTCGTCCCTTGCGCTCAGGTAGCGGAGCTTGACCTGTTCCGCCTCCTTCGGAAGCTCTTCCGTCATGGCTTCCTGGAGCTTCTCAGTCAGTAGTGACACCTCAATCCAGGACCGGTACTGCTGCTCCGAGATGCCTTGGGGCCTTAGTCCGTCTCTGATGTAGTTGTTATACATCTGCCGGAAGTCGTCCTCAGACATCTGAGTTGGCGTAGGAACGGGCGTCGGTAGCGACACCGTGAGCGACTCTGTAGAAGTTAGCACAGGTGACACGGTGGGTTCTGGCGTAGCGTCCGGGTTGTAGCCGAAGTTCTCGTGGATGCTGCTCTGGACTTCCTCGGGCGAGACCAAGATGCCTCGACGGGTGGCCTCCTGACGGATCAGTTCCTCCTGGATCATCTGTTCGATGATTTGCTCACCAATGAGCTCAGCGTTCTCCGGTGATAGCTGCGCCTGCAACTCGGTGATCTGTCCTTGGATGTATTCCTGGAAGGACTGACCTCCTTCGCCAGGGTCCTCCTCAGCGAATGCTTGCTGCTGCTGAATGAGGTAGTTGATCTGACTGATCAACTGCAACCGTCTGAACTTCACGCGTGCCCGGAAGTCCGCCGTTGTGATGGGGGCTTCGTCTACCACGGCGACAGGCTGTCGGGGTTCGACCACGCTCTCGGCGACAACGCCGTAGCCCAGGACGCCAACGATGGCGATCCCCACAAGTGTCACACCCCAAATGAGTAGCCTCTGCAGCCGCCGCTCTTCGTCAAGGCGGGAGCGTTGCTTGCGAGTCAGCTGCTGCTGGGGGGTGCGTCTAACCTTCTTCGTCATGCTCTTCCCCTCTTCGTCTCGACAGTGTACCAGAATGCACAAACAAAAAAAAGGCCCGGTTCGACCAGGGGCCTTCCTGCTTACTCAAGATCCGCAATGGCTGCGTCCGTCCGACGTTCCTGCCACCGACATCTGTTCTCAGGTTGCGGCTGCTGGACCCACAGGCACTTTGTGAAGGCGCACCAAGTACGCTCACACGGCTAGCCCACGAATGGGAGCAATGCGACGTGTCGAGCGCGCTTCACGGCTCGTGCGAGCTGACGTTGATGCTGAGCGCACGTAGACGTCTGCCTTCGTGATCGGATCTTGCCGCGATCGGTTAGGAATTCCTGCAGCTTCCCGATGTCCTTGTAGTCGATCTGGTCGATGTCCTCTTCGCAGAAGTAGCAATTCCTCCGTCGCCTTCTGTACCACTTGCTCATACTTCCTCTTACTCCTCGCTCTATCAAGCAAAATCGTTGGCTGTGCCACGATGCGGACTATCTGGGATCGGCTCCAACAGCCTCGGTATCTCTGGCGTCGTCAGCGCCGACGTCCACTGAGCCGTTCAGCAAGATAAGCTCGTTTGCCACCAGTTCGGCCCGAAACCGTATATTCCCGAACTCAGTCCTCCAGCTTCGCGTTTGCAGACGACCCTCGACGTAGACGTGCTGGTCCTCGCGGAGACATACCTTGCACCTCTCGGCAAGAGGGCCCCAAGCGACCACGTTGAACCACTCCGTCTCCTCGTGCTCCTGGTTGTCTTGGTCAATCCAAGAACGCTTGGCACCTACACCAAATGAGGTGACTGGCTGCCCATTGGGCATATAGCGCATCTCGGGCGCGCGCCCTACGTTGCCAATGACCATCACCTTGTTTAGGCTCTTCATCGCGATACGGACAAATCACAGGGACTACGACTCGAGGCGAACGATCATATGCCGTATGACCGGTTCCGTCAGCTTCAAGACGCGCTCGACCTCACGCACACCCTGAGGCACTAGGTCGAATTCGATCAGGAAGTACCGTCCTTCCTGCTGCTTCTGGATGGGGTATGCCAGCTTCCGCAACCCCCAGGGATCGACCTTCGTCACCTTCCCGTCGTTTCTCTCAATCAGCTCCTCAACATTGCTGATTACGCCGTCCAGCTCATCCCCGTCCACCTCGGGATGCACGATCAAGACCATCTCATAGCTGCGCACCTAGTGACCCCCTTCTTTCCATGGTAGCTGCCCCACGGTAGCTGCCCTCGGCTCGATGTCTGAGGGCGGAAAGCGAACGATCCTCACACAACACCCCGAATGCTAACACGAAGAGTCGGAATTGGCAACCACGGAGGGTGGGGGCGAGGCTGGCCTGTCGCTCGTGGCCAGGCTGGTCCTCGCGACTGCCGCCCTGGTCGGCCGGTCAGGCCTCGTCCCCTACTGATTGATGGTGCTGGATTGCTGCTGCAATGAAGGCCTTGAATAAGGGATGCGGACGCGTGGGGCGCGACTTGAATTCCGGGTGAAACTGACTGCCCAACATGAAGGGATGGTCGTCTAGCTCGACGATCTCGACGAGGCGCTCATCCGGGGACAGACCGCTTAAGACCACGTGGGCATCCTCGAGCAGATCACGGTAGGCGTTGTTGATCTCAAACCTGTGGCGGTGGCGCTCCTTGACTACCGCTGCTTGGTAGGCCTGGGCTGCCTTGGTACCTGGCACCAACTGACACGGATAGACGCCCAGCCGCATCGTTCCACCTTTGTCGACGATCGACCGCTGGTCAGGCATGAGGTCGATTACTGGGCATTCCGTGCGAGCGTTGAACTCGGTGCTGTTTGGTTCGTCGCTATTGAGGGCGTCCCGGGCCAGCTCAACGATCATGACCTGGAGGCCCAGGCAGAGCCCTAGATACGGCACCCGCTGCTTGCGTGCCCAGCGAGCGGTGTCGATCTTGCCCTCAATCCCGCGCTCGCCGAAGCCTCCCGGGACGACGACTCCGGCCACATCGCTCAACTGATCCCATCCCCGGCCTCGCTCCAGGCCCTCGGAACTGACATATCGCAACGCGACGTCCCAACCTTGGGAGAGGGCTGCGTGGTCCAGCGCCTCACTGACGCTAATGTAGGCGTCGTGCAGCTCAACATACTTACCGACGATGGCGATGGGCAGCGGCGGCTTAGGCGCCCAGATGCGACTCACCAGGTCGCGCCATTGCTGCAGGTCAGGCTGCCCCACATTGAGTTCCAGGCGCGTCGCTATGTACTCGCCCAGCCCGGCGTCTTCCAGAAGAAGCGGCACTTCGTACAGCACTGGGGTGGTCACCAGCGGAATGACAGCAGGGCGTTCCACATCACAGAACAGCGAGATCTTGTCCCGCAGCGATTCATCCACTGCGTGATCGGCGCGGGCGACAATCGCATCTGGCTGGATACCGATTGAGCGAAGCTCTCGCACACTGTGCTGAGTGGGTTTGGTCTTCAGTTCGTCGGTCGCACTGATGTGGGGGAGGAAGGTCACGTGGATATAGAAGGTGTTCTCGCGCCCCACGTCCCGCCGCATCTGCCGGAGTGCCTCCAGGAACGGCAATCCCTCGATGTCGCCGACTGTCCCGCCCACCTCCACGATGACCACGTCAGCATCCGTCTGCTCCCCGACTAAGGCAATGCGGCGCTTGATCTCGTCCGTGATGTGCGGGATGACCTGGATTGTACCGCCCAGGAAGTCGCCTCGGCGTTCCCGGGCGATGATCTCGGCGTAGACCTGACCGGCAGTGACATTGCTGGCCTGCGTCAGACTCTCATCGATGAACCGTTCGTAGTGCCCCAGATCCAGATCCGTCTCGGCCCCGTCGTCTGTGACAAAGACCTCGCCGTGCTGATACGGAGACATAGTGCCTGGGTCCACGTTGATGTAGGGGTCAAGCTTCTGGATTGATACGGTGACGCCTCTTGCTTTCAGGATTCGGCCTACGGAGCCGGCGGTCACGCCTTTGCCCACTCCGCTCAGCACGCCACCCGTACAGAAGATGTACTTGCGGTTCCTATCCACTCGTCTGATCGTCCTCTGTTTACAACAAAGAAAGAGGGAGAGCCGCCTACCGCGACCCTCCCTGGGATGCCTGACTGTGTGCCGCCCGATCCGATCTCTCGGCGGTGTTCAATAAAGGCTCTGCCCAGTGTCAGAGAAGCGCAGCCAGATCCCCGGCCGTCCGTCGCATATCCAACAAGACAAGTCCGAGTTTTGCCTCTTGGTGGGCCAACACGGTGAGGACAGCATCTTCACCCACGGACATCAGGATAACGTAGCCCTGGTCGCCCTTGACGAAGACCTGGTTCAGTGCGCCCCGTCCCAATTCGCCCGCAATGCGATCACCCAGCGACAGCATCGCAGCTGACATTGCCGAGACCCGATCCTCTTCGATCCCAGCCGGAAGGGCGGAAGCGATGATCAACCCGTCTACACTGACGAGCGCTGAAGCCTCAACATCAGGGGTGCTTCTCCGTAGATCCCGCAAGCGGTCCCCCAGTCGTTCCGTGCGTGACTTCGTCATCTCTGACTCCTTTGGGTCCTCTCCAGGCTTCTTTGGGATTGTGGTCCTCGACCGGTGTCGCACTGACTCGAGGGCCCTTCGACGGTTTCCCGCGACAGACCATGGGTAATGCCGACTCCCTCCCACCACGATTCGCGGCCTACTATATCACAGGAGTATGGCCGTGTCAAACATCGGTCCACTCGAAAGGGGGCGTTGGCCCGCGGCCCTGGGGCGGTCTTCCCATATGATGCCCGCTGTGGGCGTTTCCCAAGGAAGGCCCGACACCCATCGGCCCCAGGGGCCGCCAGGCTCTGGCACACCTCCCCGGGGTCGGCGGGCGGGGACAAAGATCTGCATGCCCGAGAGTGATTGTTCCTCCGGGACTCAGGAATCGGCGTCAGACACGCCCCGTTGGATCCGGTCCCAAGCGGATCGCACCGCGGCTAGCCTCTCCCGTTGCTCAGGCAGCTCACCATAGTGC
>JASFVG010000171.1:0-9279 GCA_050049955.1 Anaerolineae bacterium
CAGCAAAACGTTGTAGCTCGCACCATCGCCCTCCCAGGAGGAGCATACAGCCCCTAGTGCAACCCCGCAATGCTATTCGAGATTGTTAAGGTTCAATGACCCTAGTATACAAGCAAACCCGACCTACTTTGTCGATCGGCAGATGCGCCGGACTGCACATCCGCCGCGGGCAATTGGCATGGGGCTGATGCGTCGGATTGCGAATCCGCCGCGAGCAGATAGAATGGGCCAGGGACTGTGCGAACGGAGGCGCAATTGGCCGAGTCGCAATGTGGGAGAGTTGACCTCCTGCGTGGCTGGTGTGTGGTGGTAAATGGCAGCGTTGATTGACGGACTGGTCATCAAGGCACAGAGCGGCTTCTTCACAGTGCATACCGACGAAGGCGACTTCGTGTGCCGGGTGCGGGGGCGTCTGAAAGAGGAGTGGCTCGACACGGACCTGGTGGCCGTGGGAGATCGGGTGCGCATAAGCCAGGTCGCGGACGGCGGGATGATCGAGGGCATGATCGAGGAGATTGCTGAGCGCGAGCACGCACTGGCGCGTCTGGCGCCGTCGGGGGGGCGCGGGTCCCGTCGCTGGACTCGCAGAGGATACCTGGCGGAGCGCGAGCAGATCATCATCGCCAATCCCGACCACGTGGTCTTCGTCTTCGCGTGCGCCGAGCCGCGTCCACGCCTCCGCATGCTCGACCGATTGCTCGTCGGCGCTGAGCTGCAGGAGATCCCAGCTGTGGTGTGCGCCAACAAAGTCGATCTCTTGAGTCGCGAGGAGGCCCGGGAGCTCTTTGGCATCTACGAGGAGATCGATTACCCCGTCATCTATACGAGTGCCAAAACGGCAGAGGGCATCGCGGAACTGCATGAGATACTGAAGGGCAGCATCTCAGCGCTGGTGGGACCGTCTGGCGCGGGCAAGACGAGCCTGCTCAATACAATGCAGCCTGGCCTCGGCCTGCGGGTTCGCGAGGTAAGCCGGGCCACGCGGAAGGGCCGGCACACGACTGTCGTTCCCCAATTGGTGCCTCTCAAGGACGGTGGATGGGTAGCTGACACACCCGGGCTCCGCGCCCTGGCCCTCTTCGACATGGATCCCGAGGAGGTTGACGCCTACTATCCGGATATCGCACCGCTTGTAGCGGACTGCCGCTTCTCGGACTGTACACACACGGTGGAGCCGGGCTGCGCTGTGAAGGAGGCTGTCGAGCATCACACAGTGAGCGAACACCGCTACGAGAGCTACGTGCGGCTACGCGAGGAGCACCAGAAGCTGGCGGACATGTATTGGTGGGGGATTGACGAGGAGTAAGGAGGCCCGCCGCAGACCTTCCGGCGATGGCAGCAACCGGTCGGCACTCTCGCTAGGACGCCTGGACGCCCTGCTCCGCGCGAGACCCGACGACAATCCCCAGCAGGATCAACACGCCGCCAGCTACCGCAGCCAGAGTGGGTTTCTCCCCCAGCAGCCACCACGCGAGGAGGGCGGAGCCAATGGGCTCCCACAACGTCGCGAGGGTGACGTATGTGGCCGAGAGGTAGCGCAGGGCCCAGTTCAGCGACGAGTGACCCAGGATCTGCGGTCCGAGGGCCATTAGCGTCAGCCACAACCACGTCTCGGGCTGTTGCGGCAGCCGGGGCAGGCCGGAGACCAGCATCACGAGCATCAGAACGACCGCGGCGGTGGCGTAGACCGGGTAGACGTAGCCCAGCAGGGATAGCCGCGCCCGCAGGCGGCGCCCGATAAGGAAGTAGCCTGCGCCGGCAATGGCGCCCGTCACCGCCAAGGCATCGCCCACCAGACGGTGGGTCCCTCCCTGTCCCAGATCACCCAAGCCGATGATGCCGCTCCCGGCGATAGCGACGATCAGGCCAACGGTCATCGACCGTGTCAGTCGCTCGCCAAGAAAGAGGCGCGAGCCTAAGGCAACAAAGATGGGGCTGGTCCACACCAGCACGACGGAGGCTGCCACAGAGGTTAAGGCCAGCGAGGTGATCCACGTGGCGAAGTGGATAGCGAGGAGCACCCCGGAGACGACCGCGCTGCGCCATTCGCGGCGCGTCAGCGTGCGCAGCTCAGAGCGCACTTTGGCCAGAGCGAAGGGGGTGAGGATGAGGGTTGCCAGCGTGAGTCGCCAGGCCGCGACCACCAGCGAATGGACCTGGGCCTGTGCTAATCGGATGAGGATCGCGGCCGTCGAGACGACGATGACGCCGAAGCCCAGTCCAAGGTAGGGGCGGATGCCGTTGTCGCTATCTGTCATAGGTGAGTTGATGGCCCTCGCACTCGTTCAACTTGCTCGGCTTCTCGACCTACCCGCAAGGGCTCTCCGGACACAAGCGCGCACACCCGCAATTGGATGGTACCGTCGCCCTCGGGGTGGGGGCTAGGCGCGAGGCGCGAGGCGCGCGATGTCCTGGCCTTCACGTCCGACTCTGTGTCACGCCGGGCGGGGGCTAGCCTCTGGAGGGGCCTCCCACCGATGCAAGCCCAAGTCAACCCGGCCGCGCTCGTCAAAGCGGATGCCCTCCTCCTCGAGGAGGGCGCGCTGCAATGGGCCCTCTCGGCGCGTACCCTCAGCGCTGATTAGGCCCTGCGCATTTAGCACCCTGTGCCAAGGCACGGCTGGATCCATGGAGGCTCGCATGGCCCAGCCCACGGTGCGCGCCGCGTGAGGTTCGCCGAGCAGGCGTGCAATCTGCCCGTAGGTAGCGACCCTACCAAAGGGTATCTGCCGTACGACCTCGTAGACGCGCTCAAAGAAGGACTCTGTGGTCACCGTGCCCCGGACTGTGATCAACAAAGAGCTGTTGGCCGCCTTTGGACGGTCCTACGATACTAGGACGACCTCAACCCCGGTGGACTGACGCACGGCCTCAGCGAGCCTATTGACGTCCTCTGAGCCGAAGGCCTCCGTCTGCGACCCAGCGCCGGGTGCGCCGATGACGAGCGTGTCCGCGCCCAGTTCTTCGATGGCGGCCTCAATGCTCTCGGCGACCGATCCGCTACGGACCACCGTCTCAGCGTCGATACCCCTTTGCTGCGCACGTGCCTGGGCGATGCAGAGCAAGGATCGCCCCAGGCGCTTCAGTTCGTCGTCCAGGGCACAGGCAAGGAGCTCGTCCATGGCCCCCGCAAAGCCCGGGTCGACGATGCAAAGGAAGACAAGGCGGGCACCGCGCTCTTTGGCCAGGTCGATGGCCTTCTCCTGCGTGGCGCGGCTCGCTCGTCCCCCCCGTGTCGCGCAAACAATGGCCCCCATGTCAGCTCCCATCCTGGGTCCAGCCCTCGGCAATGTTGGCCTGGATCAGCTCAAGCGCTTCGAGGCGGTGATCCACGTCGGAGCGGAGTTCCTCATACGTGTGCTCAGAGAGCAGTCCTCGGCGGAGCGCGTCGCCCAGAGCTCCGCGCTCCGCCTGCAGCGCCTCCCGGCGGGCCTGGATGAGCATCTCCCGCTCAAGCTGGGGATGCTCGATGAACAGCTCACTCATCTCCTCCGCCAGCTGTTCGCGTGCCTGGTGGTAGTCCGCGCGCAGCCCGACCCACATCTCGTCCGTCAGCAATCCCTCGCGATGCATCTGTTCCAGGCGATTCACCGCCGCCCGCGCGGTGAAGAGGCGCCCCAGCTGCTTCTCACGATTGACGCGGTGAACGGGTTGCTCCGTCAAGCCGAGCCTCTGCAGCAGGAACTGGATCGTCGTCCCCTGGACCAGGAGTGTGAACAGAACGACGCCAAAGGTCATCGAAAGAAACGTACCACGGTGCGTGAGGGTGAAGGGTAAACTCAGGGCCAGCGCAAGGCTGATGGCACCACGCAGACCACCCCAGAAGAGGACGTGGCGCCATCTGGAAGGAAAGTGAAGTCTCCGGCCTCCGAGATGAACCAGCCATGACATCCCGTAGACCACGACTGCCCTACCGGCCAGGACTGCCGCCACCGCGACAGCGATGGCACCCAGGCTGGCCCAGAGCTGAGGTAGATCGACGCTGAGGCCGATGAGCAGGAAGACTAGGGAGTTAGCCAGGAAAGCGAGGAAATCCCACAGATTGTACAGCATAATCTTAGTCGTGGGCGCCGCGCTGGCCAGCCCGACGTTGCCGCTGACGATGCCCGCCACCACGACCGCCAGCACACCGCTGACGTGGAACTGCTCCGCGGCCAGGTATGACCCATAGGCAAGGAGGGTAATCAAGGTGGTGACGATCAAGCGGTCGTCGATGCGGGCCATCAATTGCGCCACTAGCCATCCCAACGCGAAACCGACAGCCATGCCTCCGGCAGCCACGCGAAGGAAAGAGACAAGGCCAGCGAAGACGTCGAAGCTGCCCGAAACCGCGGCGGCAAGAGCTATCTGGAAGATGACGATGGCTGTGCCGTCATTGAACAGGCTCTCGCCCTCGACTGCGACGGCCAACCGACGCGGCACGCCGAGGGCCCGGAAGAGAGCCACCACCGCCACCGGGTCGGTCGCGGCAATCAGGGCGCCGAAAACCGCTGCTGTGCCGAATGAGAGGCCGGTTCCAAGGGCCACCAGTCCGCCGACTAGGAGTGTGGTCACGAGCACACCCGGTACGGCCAGCATGATGATGGGCACGAGGTTGGCACGCAGCAGCCGGAAGTCAAGGTGAAAAGCAGCCTCGAAGATGAGGGGAGGCACGAAAATGGCCAGGATCAGCTCGGGGGTCACGTCGATCTCGACGGCCCAAGCACGCTGAGCAGCCAGGAGCAGCCCGACCAGAACGAGGCTGACGGTGTATGGCAGCCGCACACGACGCGCCACGATGGCGACGAGGGTTGCCACCATAATGAGGAGTGCTATGATCGTTTCGGTTACGAGGAACCCTTCCATGAGGACCCGAACCTTCCAATGGGCGCCGGGCGACCGACTGACCCCAGGCTGCCCCTATCGAACTAGTTGATTGCGATCCAAGCCCAGCACAGCTGGATTGTGCGTCCGTGACGCGCCAGGTAGCTCGTCGGCCCTCGGTCCAGGCTAGTCCGGTGAGGACTCACAAAGCCCAGTCTTTCCCCAGACCCGCCGCCGCATCGCGGTCGACCAGCCAGGTCAGCTTCCCATCTCGAGGTCGGACCAGGCCGGCGGGGAGTGCCTCCCCGCTGCGAACCCGGGCCAGCACCTCCGCCTTGCCAGCCCCCGCCACTAGGAAGACCGCTTGACGGGCCGCGTTGATCGCGGGCAGCGTTAGCGTCACGCGCCAGACGCCCAGCCTCTCCACGTAGACAGCGACCACATCCAGGTCGTGCTCCTCTAACGCTGTCGAGCCAGGGAAGAGGGATGCTGTATGGCCATCCGTACCCAGCCCCAGCACTACTAGGTCGATCCGTCCACCCTCACCCAGAACGCGTGCAAGCTCGCGCCTGTAAAGAGTAGCGGCCTCTTGGGGCTCCAGCTCGCCCCGGATGCGATGCACGTTCTCCCTCGGTATGGGGACGTGATCGAGCAGGGCTTCCGAGGCCATCCGATAGTTGCTGTCGGGATGCTCTGGAGGCACTGAACGCTCGTCGCCCCAGAGAACGTGCACGCGCGGCCAGTCAACCCGCGATCCAAATCGTTTGCTCGCCAGCCGCTCATAGATCGGTTCGGGCGTGGAGCCGCCAGACAGGGCCACAACAAACCGGTCACGCTCAGAGATCCCTAAGACCGCCGCAGCGGCGAAGCGCTGTGCGGCCTCGGCGGCCAGGCTGCCTGCATCAGGAGCAACCACGAGGTCGCTCACCCGTCGTCCCCGGAATCATTGCAGCACTGCTGGTGCCACGCTCGTCCGTCCCGAGCAAGGAGCTGATCCGCCTCCGGTGGTCCCCAACTGCCGGACTCGTAGAACGCCAGCGGCGGGGAAGCCTCCCCTGCCCACTTTGCCGGCACAGGGTCGATCAGCCCCCAGGCGAGCTCGATCTCGTCAGCTCGGGCGAAGAGGGAGGCATCGCCCTTGAGGGCATCCAACAGCAGGCGCTCGTAGGCATCGGGCAGAGCGCCCTCCCCAAAATGCTCCGCATAATGGAACTCCATCGCGACAGGGCGGGTTCGCATACCGGCGCCTGGCTCCTTGGCCTGGAACCGGAGCTGGATCCCCTCATTGGGCTGGATACAGAGGGAGAGGACGTCGGGCGCGATGTCCTCCCGTCGCGCGATATCGAACATCAGATGAGGCACACACCTGAACTCTATGGCGATCTCCGTTGTCCGGAGCGCCAAGCGTTTACCCGATCGCAGATAGAAGGGCACGCCCCGCCAGCGCCAATTGTCGACCCATAGCTTGAGCGCCGCATAGGTCGGCGTATCAGAGTGAGGGTCGACCCCCTCCTCGTCACGATATTCGCGGTATTGGCCGCGCACGGTCTCGTCGATCTGAGAGACGGCCCCCAGGACCTTAGCCTTCTCATCGCGGAGGGCGCCCGCTTCAAAGGCAACTGGGGGTTCCAGTGCTGTCAGGCTTAGCAGCTGCAAGAGATGATTCTGGAACATGTCGCGCAGCACCCCAGCACCCTCGTAGTATCCAGCTCGGTGAGCGACACCGACAGCCTCGGCCACGCTAATCTGCACATGATCGATGTAGTTGCGGTTCCAGATGGGCTCAAAGATGGCGTTGGCGAAGCGGAAGCTCATGATGTTCTGGACCGTCTCCTTGCCCAGGTAGTGGTCGATGCGGTAGACTTGATCCTCAGCGAACACGGCATGGACCTCCTGGTTCAGCCGGCGGGCGCTCTCCAGGTCGTGTCCGAAGGGCTTCTCGATGATGATGCGCCTCCAGCCCGTCTCGCCGCGATTGATGCCTGCCTTCCCCAGACGGTCAACGATCATGCTGTATAGGACGGGGGGTACGGCCAGATAGAAGAGCACGTTGTCCTGCGTGTCGGACTCCTCTTGGAGGGCTTTGAGGCGAGCGCCCAAGCGCCGGTATGTCTCGACGTTGGAAAGGTCCCCGGGCATGTAGGTGTAGTTCTGGGCAAAGCTGGGCCAGAGCTGGCAGACGTTGGCCGGTCCAGTCTCTGCCCGGGAGTACTCTACTACACCTTTGTAGAGCCGCTCGCGGAACTGCTCGTCAGTGTACTCGCTGCGCGCGACGCCGATCACATGCGTTTGGGGAGAGAGCATCTGCCGGCACGATAGGGTGTGCAGTGCCGGCACCAGCTTGCGCTGGGTCAGATCACCAGACGCACCGAATATCACAACCGTGGCAGGACTCGCTCTACTGATGGGACTCATAGGACGATCTCCAACCGTGATAACACTCAGGACCAGGCAAGAGGCAGCACCCGGGCTCATCCTTAGGCGAACCCAGGCCTGGACGCAGGAGCCTGCGGGACCGAAGACCGCGACTCATGCGCGGCGGGGCCAGCTCCGACGCGTTCTTGGCTCTCACTGCTCGCGCTTCACGGCGTGTCCGCCAAACTGATTGCGCAGGGCGGCGAGGAGCTTGGCCGCATAGCTCTCTTCCTGCCGACTGGCGAAGCGGGTTTGCAGGGCCAACGTGATGACAGGGGCTGGGACGTCGAGGTCGACGGCCTCGAAGACGGTCCAGCGTCCTTCGCCCGAATCAGCAATCCAGCCCTTGATGTCAGCCAGCTCCTGATCTTCTGCCAGGGCGCGAGCGGTCAGATCGAGCAACCAGGATCGAATGACGGTGCCGAAGCGCCAGATCTGCGCCACGTTGTGAAGATCCAGGTCAAACTCTGTCTTGGCTTTGAGGATCTCGAAGCCCTCGGCATAGGCCTGCATGATCCCGTACTCGATGCCATTATGCACCATCTTGACGAAGTGCCCTGCGCCATTCGGACCGACCCGTCCCCAGCCCCTATCCGGGGCGGGGGCTAGCGTCTCCAACAGCGGGCTCAGGAACTCGACGACCTCCTCCTCGCCGCCGACCATCATACCGTAGCCCTCGGTGACACCCCAGATGCCGCCGCTCACGCCGACATCCACGAAATGGAGCCCCCTCTCTCTCATCATCTCCGTCCTGCGCAGCGTGTCCTTGTAGTTGGAGTTGCCGCCGTCGACGATGATGTCACGTGGCTCTAGTGAGTCCATGAGAGATACGAGTACCTCTTCAGTCGGATCGCCCGCCGGCACCATAGACCAGCTCACACGGGGGGGATTCAGCTTGGCGACCAGCTCTGGCAGTGACTCGACGGGGACGAAGTTGGCCTCCTCCTCCTCCAATTGATAGGTGATGTCGGGGGTCCGGTTCAGCCCGACCACGCGGTGATCGCCCCGCGACAGCCTACGTGCCATGTTGGCGCCCATCTTTCCAAGACCAACGATGCCGATGTCCAATGATCGCCTCCTCTCTCTGAACTGTGGTGCACAGTTCACCCGTACGATGGGACCACTGCTGCTCGACCGCCACGGTGGGATGCTCCAGGCAAACCAACCACTGCCGGGGAGCATTGTTTTCCCTTGGCACCGCACATTGTACTATCCAGCGCTGGAATTGACAAAACCGGGGGAACGCGCCAATGTGCTGGGCTCGAGCGGGTGCGCCAAGTGCGTGATGGTGAGAGATCAGCCAGGGGTGCAGGCTGTGAGGCGCAACACCGCCAGGGAACAGGGCGCTGTGGTATCAGTGGTATGAGGGAAGAGGCCAGTGAGTAGCCGTAGACGGAGCAAGGAGGCAGTGCCCCGACAAGCAATTGTGCTTTGCCAGGAGCACGCGGCAGAGGAAAAAGGGCTAGCCCGACTTGGTCAGGCTAACCCTGGGTAGTAGCGGGGTCCAGCTCCCGGCCTACTGAGAGGGAACCCACTCCCCGCGGTTGTTCACGCTCCAGTAGGCTTCCTGCAAGATGTGGCGGTTCGCCAACTCCTCTTCCGCCAATCGCCTGAACATGGCTTGGCCGTTTGGATCATTCGTCTCCTCCGAGAGAGCAGTGTATCGCTTCTCGGCCTGGCGCTTGATCTCGATGGCGGCATCGATGATCCCCATAGCGCTCATCTTGTCCGCCTCCTTGATTCCCTCTACCTCCTCAGGCACGTCGAAGTCCAGTTCCCGACCGGCGTACATGATGCACGCGCCGTCGTCACATAGCGATTCCTCGAGCGCCTGAAGTTGGCTATGATGGTGTCTTTCGAAATCGCTCAACTGTTCCAGAAGCTTGCGTCCGACAGGATTAGGTGTCTTGCCAGCTGCCTCTTTATAGAACATCGCCGCTTTGCCCTCAGCCTCCATCGCGATTCGAATTGCATCCAGGAAGTTTAGGTTGTTCTTGTCCATCGTGCTCCTCCTTGCGTACAGATTGAGTATGTAGTAGCAAATTAATGATATCACGACAG
>JASFVG010000172.1:0-9271 GCA_050049955.1 Anaerolineae bacterium
AACAGCGTCTGCGTATCGCCTCGCCGTCTCAGGGTGGTATATCTCCTTGTTGTATGGGCAGTACGGGCAGATCTGACGGCAGAAGGGGATGTGCAGGTAGAGGCCGAGTTCGTCAATGTCCCGAAACCTTTTCTCCAGCGAGGGGCGCTTGCTCTCCAGCGCGACGACGCGCTCCGCGGTCAGCAATCTCCGTAGGCGGGTTCTGACGATGCGCTCGAGCCACATGGCGTATCCGTGCACTACTCCGTTTTCACGTCCCAGGGCGGAAGAGAGGGGGTGCTGTCAGCATGCCCTTTCCCAGCGAGTCCTTCCGTCAGCACACTCCTCAGAATTCCGGGCTGAGTGTACGGTCCCATCGGCGAGACCGAGCGGCGGTTGCTCACCGGCCCAGCATTTCTGCGAATCGCCCGATGTAGGCATTCGTCGCTAGGTGCAGGATTGCCCCGGGCACAATGCTCCTCGACCGGAGGTAGATGAAGCCAAACAGAAGCCCTCCGAGGGAAGTCTGAAGCCCTAGCAGTGCATCCTGGCGGGGGTAGGCCAACCCATGTTGACTCACCCGCGACACAATGTGTGCCAGCCCGAAAATGATCCCGCCGAGCAGCAGCCCGCGGAGATTCCCCAACCACTGGCATAGGCGTTCGGTGAGATACCCGCGGAAGAAGACTTCCTCCGCCACGCCGATGTAGACGACCTGCTCGAAGAACTCGAGCAGAAGGCCGCGATCAACACCGACGATGCACGCCGGAAGCACCAGGCAGAACAGGGCAAGAATCGCGAAGGCTCCGACCCTCTCGCGCTTGACCGTCAGTCCTAGGGCGGCCCATGTCTCCCCGTCCCGAGGCTTTTCGACAAATAAGACGATAAGGATGGGCATCAGCCAGTGCGTGAGCGCTGTGCCCACGGGAACTGCGGGAAATCCCTGAAGGTATGAGATGCGCCTTCTGAGAATGAACAGCAGGCTGCCGATGATCCCCGCAGGAAGGAGGGCTGCAAGAGCGACGTGTGCATTCCGGCGCGCCAGGTGAGGGGATCTCCGGTCTACCATTCCCTGTCGCCGTTCGAAGGAATCACATTATCCCCCATCCTCGAAGCTCGGATGCCAGCTGTACAGCGCCTGCGAAACGGATCCCACGAAGGCCCGCCGATTCCGCGGCGGCAACGTTGACGGGGTTGTCGTCGATGAACAGGCAGTGCCTGGCGGGCACGCGCAGCTCCCGGACAACCTGCGAGAAGGTCTCAGGATCTCTCTTGAGCCTTCCGAGCTCGTACGAGAAGAAAGCCCTGCCAAGCAACTGGAGGAAGGGATGGATGGACTGGATGTAGGCGATCCATTCCCTCGCGTGATCGGAGAGCAGGACCAGGTCATGGTCTTGCGCCAATGCCGCCAAGATGTCCGGCATACCTTCCACCTGATTGCGGAAGTTGCGCCTTATCGCGTTCTTCAACGTTGAGGCATCCGTGTTCCAGCCCTCCCGCTCGATGATCGCCCTCAAGTACGTATCCTCGGTGATGTTGCCCAGGAGTAGCTCCTCCAGCAGCGGGCCGCCCAGGCTGGTCAGGATGGCACTGGCGGACTTATGCAAGTGACGTGCCAAGCCATTTTCGACCCCCAACAGACCCGAGATCAGGACCTCTGACAGATCGAAGATGATGCACTCAATCACCTGATGGGCCCACACCGTTGCCTTTGCTCCGCCGAGCCGTCGCCTGCCGGCTTTGCTCCAGCAGCCAGAACCCGACCGCAGCTGCCAGGCCCATCGCCAGCCCACCGTACCAGGTGGCGACAGGGTCCAGGTTATCATTGAGGAAGCCTCCGATGACGGGGCCGATACCGAACGCGACGGCCCATGCGAGGCCGTAGATGCTCATGTACCGACCGCGCATGTCTGGCGGCGCCAGGTTCGCCGTTAGGGCAGTGGACGTGGGGATCATGATCATCTCGCCTATGGTGAGGATGATCATACTGAGGAGAAACGTCGGAAAGTTCCACCCCCAGCCTACGCTCCCAGCCCCCGCGGCGTAGAACAGCGCTCCGGCTGCCATCACCAGGAGGTGACGATGTCGCTCGGCAACGCGGGTTACCGTGTACTGGAGCAGGACGACCATGGCCGCGTTGGTGGCCATGATGAGGCCGTACCGGCTCTCCGGCAAACCAAATGCCTCCTTTGCGTAGACCGGCAGCAGCAGCATCATCAAGCAGTAGGGCATGCCGGCCAGGGTGTAGACGCCGCAGAAGGCGAGGAACCGGTGGTCCCGCAGTAGCGGACGGTAGCCGCCGCCCGTCCGAGGGCGGCTGGATGGATGGTCCGCGGCAGGTGCCGTTTCGGCCAGCAAGGACAGCGTCAAGAGGGCGAAGAGCACGGTGGCTCCGGCCGCGAGGTAGAAGGCAAGGCTGTACGAAACGCTGGTCACAAACCCGCCAATGGAGGGACCGATGGCTACGCCCAGGTTGTTGACCGTGCGCAGCAGGGCGTACGCTGCCGACCGTCGCTGCGGCTCGACGAGGTCCGCCACCATGGCGTTGCTCCCGACGCGAAACAGCGGATTGGCGGCGCCGCTCAGGCCCTGAAGCAGCGCCCAAACGCCCAGCGTCCGTGCCCCGCTCATGGCTGCCAGCGTCGCGCCGCTGACGACTAGGGCGAGTACCATGGCACCCTTGCGACCGAAGCGGTCCACAAGCGGGCCGCCGGCACTTGTGGCGGCCAGACCAGCGGCGGAGTTGATTGTGAACAGGAGTGTGATCGTTGTGAGAGGGACGTCCAGTTGCTGGCGCATATGGATGGTAATGAAAGGCCAGGCGATGCTGCCCCCCGCGGCGTTGACCAGCAGCCCCCAGAAGAGGAGCCAGTACTGGCGGGGGTATCGGCTAGTAGTCTGCCTGATGCGCTTCAGTGCCCACATAGCGGCTGGGAACGCGTGCTTTCCGCGCGTGAGGCCGCCGAAATCCGTCGACAAGGGTAGCGATGAGGGGGAGGTGTGGCTTTGGACGCGAGAGGCGACCAGTTGACGGATCAATCCTATCATAGGTTCAGTATCCTGTCCACCGCTTCTCGATGGGTGGTCGGCCCTCTGCCAGCCTGGCCTGCCCAGCCTGGGATCAGGCGCGTGGGCCCTGGTGTCAGTGAACGGGCCTCCGGTCTGCCCTTCCGCTCCCGTCTCAAGCGGCAACCCTGACCTAATCCCGATGGCAGCAGGCGACACCCCATTACGGCAAGCCGGTGGTCGATGCGATGCAGGATGGCGGCTGGCAGCCGCGTCGTCGGCACCCACTGGGGAGCCGGGACTCCGTTCTCCACGCGATGTATCGCGTGCCTTCGCGGCACTTCCTCAGTCCGCAACGCTTCCGTCAGCATGTGGTGGACGGGCTCATCAGTAACACCTTGTCCCTCATCAGCCCTCCTTGCCGATTGCTGTCGCCTCCAGTGCAGGGATCCCGAGCAATCCTATTCTACCGCGGGGCAGGCCATCTGGCATCGGGGCGAACACGCCTGCCACCATCGCGGACTTCCACAGTCCGATTCTGCGGGATCCACGTATCTGGGCCCTTGAAACGCGAGACGAGCGTGTGGTATAATCGGTTACGAGAGGAGACTGACATGGACACTAAGCTTGCCGCCCTGTACGACCTAGGACAGAAGCTCTTGTTGCTGCAGGATGCGGAGCAGATCAGCGAGACGGTTCTCGAGATCGCCGATGACGTGCTGGACTTCGGCGACAGTGAGTTCCTGCTGCTGGACGAGGCGACGCAGGAGCTCTGGGTGGCCGCTCACAGGGGGGAGCTTGACGTGGCGGCAGGCTTGCGCCTTCCTATGGATGGGGAACGAGGTATCACGGTTGCGTCCGCCCGCAGTGGTGCGCCCTTGTACGTCCCCAATGTGCCAGAGGATCCCCGATACGTGGACGTGGGCTTCGCCGCCACCTCCGAGCTGGCGGTCCCAGTCCAGTTCGAGGGCCGCGTACTAGGCGTCATCAACGTCGAGAGCGAGGAAGCCGATGCCTACAGCCCGAGTGATGTTCAGCTCCTGTCCATACTCGCCAGCCAGGCGGCGCTGGCGCTGCAGAATGCCCGTGTCCATGCCCAAGAGCGCCGGCGGGCCGAGGAGATGGCCGCCATCAATCGGGTCGCCCGCCGGGTCAGCGCCACCCTCGACCTCCGCGAGACACTGGACAGCATCGTCGACGCCGCAGCCGAACTGGTGCCCTGCGTGCTGGCCGAGATCAGCCTTTGGGACGAAGGGGAGCAGGCGCTTACTCTGCAAGCCCTCCGCAGCGAGCCAGAGCGCGCCTTTGCCATTGGGAAGACCTATCCTCCTGGTGAGGGGTACACAGGCTGGGTGGTAGGGCAGCGGCAGCCTCTGCTTGTGAAGGATGTGGAAGCCCGGGACGACCCAAAGCCCGATCTCCTGCCTGGGGAGCAAGCCTTCGAATCCTATGTCGGGGTGCCCTTGCTGGCTGGCGACGAGCTGATCGGCACGCTGGTGCTTATACACGACCGCGCAGATGCGTTCGATGAACAGGATCTTGAGCTGCTGCAGGGCTTGGCCGGCCAGGCGGCCATTGCCATCCGGAACGCTGCGCTCTACGAGGAGCTGGCCCGGCGCCACCGGGAGCTAGCGGCACTAAACGCCGTTGCCGCTGCCAGCAACCGAGCGCTAGACGTGGATATGGCTTTGGAGTCGATCCTGGCCGATGCGGTGGACCGGGTGATCCAGTGCCTCGGCGCCGATGCTGGGGGCATTCGCCTCCTTGATGCGGCCAGCGGCCAACTCACTCTCTCCTTCACCCAAGGTATGTCGGAGGCGTACACCTCGGCAGTAGCGCGTCTTGGGCTTGGGGAGGGAATCGTGGGGGATGTGGCTGTGACGGGCGAACCGGCCCTGGTCCACGACATGCAGAGGGATCTTCGCCTCCAGCCTGGCGTTCCTGCCAAGCTGCGGGAAGAGGGACTGCGATCGCTCGCCGTTGTCCCGCTCCGCTCCCGGCAGGAACTGGTTGGCACGCTCGGCGTCGCGTCGCGAACGCCTGCGGCTTTTCGAGAGTCGGACGTCGATCTACTGACCGCTCTTGGCCACCAGATCGGAGTCGCCATCACCAATGCGCGGCTGTTTGACGAGACCCAGCGCAAAGCAAGAAAGCTGGCTGCCCTCAACGCGGTGGCCCAGGTGATCAGCCAGTCTGACACGTTGCAGGACACCATCGACCAGGCCGTGGCAAAGGTAGCCGAGGTTATGGAGGTCGAAATCAGCTCGCTGCGGCTGCTAGAGGAGGACGCGGGGGAGCTGTCAGTCGTGTCCCACCGGGGTCTAAGCGCGTCGTACCTTCAGGCTGAGGCGCATATCCGTGTCACGGACGACGATCCGGTGGCGCACGTTGCGCGCTCGGGAGAGCCGCTGGTCGTTTGCGATCTAGTGGACGATGCCTCGGCTGCGGGACTGACGTTCACTACGGACGAGTTCAAGGCCTTTGCCATCGTGCCGGTAAGGGCCAGGGACCGGATCGCGGGCACGCTGAGAGTAGCGAGTCGGTCACCACGTGACTTTGACCGCGAGGAGCTGGACCTGCTGACGGCCATCGGGCATCAGCTCGGGACCGCCGTGGACAACGCGCGACTGCGGCAGGAGGCGTTGGATGCGGCGAGGCTGGCGGCAATCGGGCGGGTGGCGGCTAGCGTGGCCCACGAGCTTCGGGGTCCAATGGGTGGCATCATGCGCAGTGCCGAGTTCCTGGCCCGCCCGGAGCTTTCCGACAGCACAAGGGCAAAGCTGAGCCAGGCCATTGTCGCTATGGCTGGACGGCTGATGACCACGACTCAGGAGCTCCTAGACTACAGCAAGGGGGGGCGGCTGGCGCTAACACGCGTTCCCTGCCCCCTGTCCAGTTTCATGGAAGAGGTACTGGAGGTATTGCGTGTCGACTTCAGCGATCGCGGCATCGAGGTGAGGACGGATTGGGGATACCCAAGTGATATCTGGTTAGATGCGGATCGGATGGCTCAGGTGGTGTACAACATCGCCGCCAACGCCCGGGACGCCATGCCAGAGGGCGGGCTGCTGAGAGTCGCCACGCGGCAGGTCGGTGAGTGCGTGGAACTGCGCTTCTCCGACACAGGCCCGGGAATCCAGGCGCATCTCCGGGAGCGAATCTTTGAGCCCTTCGTCTCGTACGGGAAGGGAAAGGGAGCCGGGTTAGGGCTCGCCATCGCGCGTCGCATCGTCCGCCAACACGGCGGCGAGATTAGCCTGGACGGTCAGGTCCAAGAGGGGGCTACATTCGTGGTGCGGCTGCCCCGCGAGGCTCCTCTCGATGCAGCTCCAGGATATAGCGCCTGACCGGATCCCCGTCCTCAGTGGTCGGTCCCGGGGCAAATCAAGCCCTGCTGCATCCCGCTGACCACAGCCTGGGTTCGAGACGCGACCCCCAGCTTGTCGTAGACGTGAGTGAGATGGGCCTCCACCGTCCTTATACTGATGTGGAGTCGTTGCGCGATCTCGTGGTTGGTAAGGCCGTCACCCGCCAGCTCCAAGACCTCTAGCTCCCGATCCGTCAGCCGGCCCTTCCTAGACTCCGTAGTCTCCTCTTCGGTCAGGTGACGGACGACCACGGATGCGATTCTGGGAGGCAGCACAGAGTCCCCTCGTGCCACAGCACGGATCGCATCGAGTAGCTCGTCCAGGGCGACGGTCTTGGGCAAGTAGCCGATTGCCCCGGCCTGCAGCAGCTCGATGATGTAGTGCTCCTCCTCGCGGGCCGTGAGCACGAGGACGTGGCACGCGGGGCACTCGGCAGCTATGCGGGACGTGGCTTCGAGGCCGTCCAGGTGCGGCATGGCGATGTCCATCACCACCACGTCCGGCCGCAGTCGGCGCGCGAGCTGCACGGCTTCGTCGCCGGTCCCCGCCTGTCCGACCACGCGCATGTCCGACTGGTGGTCGACGATCTCGGCAGTCGCCTCTCGTACTACGGCGTGGTCCTCTGCCAGCAGAACAGTGATGGGTTCCATCGGTGCCTCGTTCCCAAACCTCCCAAGCTCAGTGCGGAATCCAGTATATCATGGCGAGCTGGCGGGTGTCAATGGCGCTCGTCGGTGATGTGGGACGGCATTCCGGCTTTGGCCGCTGGGGCCTGGCTACGTGCCGCACAGCGAGCGCGAGGCGGGTAGGAAACCCGCCCTACACAGGTGGGTACGTGACTACGAGTGCGAGGTGTCGAACTGGAAGTAGGCCCCCAGCGTTGGGAGGTCGACATCGGATAGGCGGAGGGGCACGGAACTGTTGACGGTGCAGTCCTGAGGGAGCTGCAACTGCGGCTCAAGCCCCAGCTCAGGGATGATGACCTTCCCGCGCCCGTCCCATCGCTCGACCACGATGCCCTCGCCTCGCCAGCCGGGGTTCTCCAATAGATAGACCAATGTCCAGTGCTGGATCGCCATTCGCTCTGCCTTGCTCGCGGACCCAGCCAGCGCCTCCGCAGCCCCAATCCGCTCCATCAGGTCCTGGGTCCCGAGCAGGCTCTCACCCCGTAGATGGGCCCGCAGCTGCTGGTGGACGACCAGGTCCAGGTAGCGCCGCAGGGGGCTGGTGGCCTGGACGTAGCGCGCGAGACCAAGCCCGGCGTGGGGACCCGGCAGGCTGCTGTGCTCGCTGCGCACCATGTGGCGGCGCAGGTTGAACATCCCGGCCAGGTCATCTGGTCGCTCGTCGGTGTCCGGTGGATCCTGGGTGGTGTAGGGCAGCGGGATGCCCTCGTTGAGGGCAAAGCGGGCCACGGCCTCGCCGGCCATCAGCATCGCCTCGCGAACGAGCCCCCGGCTTCTCAGCGGGGGCAGCGAGCGGATGATGACCTTCCCGTCGATGACGCGCACACTCACCTCAGGCAGGTCGATGTCTATCGCGCCGTTCTCGCGCCGGGAGGCCTCGAAGCGCTGGGCGATCCGGTGGAGCTCATAGAAAGGCTTTTCGCGTAGTGACTCATCCACGTCTGCGTAGGTCAGGCGTTTCACCCGCACGCGGCTGGGCAGCACTTCAACCGCCACGACCTGGTCATGGTCGTCCAGATCCAGACCGAATGAGAGCGCAGGCGACGTCTCCTGCAAACCCATCCCGAGCAGCTGGGTCGCGTGGCCCGGAAGCATGGCAACCTTGCCGTCGGGCAGGTAGAGCGTCGCCCCGCGAGCGCGGGCCTCCAGATCTGCCGGGCTGTCCGGGGGGACCAGGGCGGCCACGTCGGCCACGTGTACCCAGAGGCGGCGGGCGCTCGCCGTGCGCTCCAGACTAATGGCGTCATCGGGGTCCGTGCTCCCCTCGTCGTCGATGGCAAAGGCCGGCAAGTGGGTCAGGTCGACCCGCGGCTCATCGGGCAACTCCGGCAGCCGGACATCCGGCGTCGCTGTCGAAAGGCCAAGTCTCTGGGGGTACGGGACGACGGTGTGGTCCCAGTAGCCGAGTTCGAGCAGAAGGGCGTGAGCGTTCTCCGGAGTCTCGGTCCGTCCCAGTTCGTTCAGGACGCGGCTTCGCGCGACCTGGTCCAGGGCTAGACTCTCCACCTCGGACAGGTATCGCGCATCTTGCTCGACATCGAATCTGCCCTCCCGGGTTCGCTGGAGGAACGCCGTCCACGCCTGGCGCTCGGCGGCCCTGCGCTCGCGTTCGGCCTGCTCCTGGGCGACCTGCTCTGGGGTGCGGATCTCGATCTCGTTCGGCGTGCCCCGCACGTACAGGCCGTCTGCGACCCACCGCCAGGCCGCCCACGCGGTGGCTGGCGTGTAGGCCCCGTACGCGAGCTCCGCCAGCTCTTGGAGCGTTGTGGTGGTACCACTGAGCAGCTCGCAGGCGTCCTCCATCTCGCCTTCCTGGGGTCGGAGTTCGTCGAGGCTGTCCAGGGGGCCGGGGTGAAGCAGGTCAACGTCCTTGGGGCGGACGCTTAGCGCGCCCTCCTCAAGCACTTGGATGGCGAGCTTCTTGGGCCCGGCGGCTACTACGCGCGCCGCGCGTCGCTTGTACAGAACGAGGCTACCGGTCCGAATGGTGTCGTCTTCCGCGGTTGGTGACAATTGGGTCTCCAAGGGCTCCCGATGAGACAAGTCTGGACTGGACCTGAGGCGGCGGGCCACGAAAGCCTCAGTGGGCAATGCTATCATGCTCTTCAGGTCCGGGCAAACTGCTGATGGTAGGTACCCCAACGCTGACTCTTCCGCGTACGAACCGGACGGCAAGTAAGATGAACAGCCAACCTGTGCATGTTCGGCGAATCAGGTGCCTAACCGCAACTT
>JASFVG010000173.1:0-9255 GCA_050049955.1 Anaerolineae bacterium
GGAACACTATGAGGCGATCACTGACGCTCGTGCTGACGCTGGCGGGGGCCCTGTTGCTCACCGCCGCCCTGCTACGCTCCGTCGCGGCTGCCAGCCCCACTCCCGGCACCCATCCAGCAGCGCATCCGAGCCCTGCAACCCAACGAGGCTCCTTGGGGACCAAGATGGCCGCCCCCGCTCAGGGCTGCGAAGATGGCGAGCAGGCAAGCGGCGCCAAGTACCGCATCTGCCTGCCCGCGGGCCCGTGGGATGACCTGGTCGTGTACGCCCACGGCTACATGGCCCCTGACAGACCGGTGGAGATCCCGGAGGATCAGATGTCGCTCCCTGGGTGGCAATTCACCGTGGACCAGATCGTCACGAGCATGGGCTACGCGTTCGCCACCACCAGCTACTACACCAACGGCCTGGCCGTGCTCCCGGCGATGTCCGATCTCCTCGACCTGGTCCACATATTCACCACGACGAGGGGAGTGCCAGACAACGTCTACCTGGTCGGCGTCTCTGAGGGTGGCCTCATCACAGCGCTATCGGTGGAACAGCACCCAGACGTCTACGCTGGCGGCCTCGCCATGTGCGGGCCCTACGGCGACTTCCGCGGGCAGATCAACCACTTCGGCGACTTCCGGGTCGTGTTCGACTACTTCTTCCCTGATCTGATGCCCGGTGATCCACTCAGTATTCCCACCACTTTCCCGGATGAGTGGCAGAGCGGGTACTTTGCCGACACGGTCTTGCCGGAGATCATCAGCCCGACCAATGCCATCAGCGTGAGTCAGCTTCTGACCGTGACGAGTGTCTCGCCCTACACCTTCGCGCCGCCCACGAGCACTAATAGCATCCAGCAGTTGCTCTGGTACAACGTCTATGCCACCAACGACGGCATCGCCAAGCTCGGCGGGCAGCCCTTCGACAACCAGGACCGAGTGTACGCCGGTTCGCAGAACGATGCGCGGCTAAACGACCACGTAACGCGTATCGGTGCCGACCAGGTGGCCCTCGACGAGATCGAGGCCCACTACCAGACCACCGGCAAACTGTCTGTCCCCCTGGTCACGCTACACACTACAGGCGATGAAGTGGTGCCCTACTGGCACGCCTTCGACTATCGTGACAAGGTCGTGGCGGCCAATAAGAGCCTGCTCCACGAACATATCGAAGTCGACGGTCACGGTCATTGTGCGTTCGGCTTCACGGACATTATGTTGGCCTTCAACACCATGGTAGACATGGTGAACAACCCACCGAGCTACGTCTTTCTTCCGGCTATCGTCAGAGCACCCTAGCCGGCCGTGCAGCCGCCTTATGCTAGCGCGTCCGCGGTATCGCCATGGCTGGCCCGTGAGGGCCCCGCGCCACCTGGTGCAGGCGGCTACCTTCGCGCGCAGCCCGAGACCGGAGCAAACGACGGGGCGGGCGATATCAGGGCGTCTAGGGCCTCACAGACGAGATTAGTGTGACGGATCGCCACGCCGCTCTGCTCTGATCTCGTAGTGCTGGGATCGCTCGTCGGAACGGGACAGGACAGCACGAGCCGCGCTGGGGACAACCGCGACCTCGTGGTCGTCTCCCGCGAACTCGATGACGGCATCGAGCGACTCAAACCGCATGATGGTCACGAACTCAACCTCGTCGCCAACGTCGCGGCGGAGAAGCTGACTACCCCTGAACCCACCGATGCGACGCTCCTCGATGCCGACGAAGATCTCCTCCTTGAGCAGTGCCTCGTAAGTATCTGCGTTTTCGGGCGTCGTCCGTCCGTGCCAGATACGGCTGATCATCGATTGTACCCCTTCAATGGTGTCTCGCTGGTGATGGACTGAGCAGCACCTGGACCCCTACCGGAGAAGCTGGGCAAATCACAAGGCGTCTTCGAGCGGTAGAGTTCCAGGGCTGCCTGGAGATCGTTGAACCGCCTACTCAGCTAACAATGCCCCGACCTTACGCAGCACCTGGGCCACCGTTCCAGGCGGCAACTCACCGGCCGGTTCAGCCCGGCGAGCCCTCCAGTCGAGGCTCTTCACCTGATCCGCAAGGATGACGCCACCGACGGGAAGCCCAGCGGGTATCTGTACCTCAAACGGGTACCCCTTGGCCTGTCCCGTCACCGGGCACATGAGCGCCAGTCCTACTTTGCCATTGTAGGCCCGCTGTGAGAGCACGGCGGCCGGGCGTCTCCCCGCTTGCTCGTGCCCAGACTGTGGGTTCAACGTGATCCAGACCAAATCTCCGCGCTCGGGAACGAACCCCATCACCCTACCACACTTCCCTGCCCACGGCTGGACCAGTGATGACCTCTCCGTGCACGTTGTCTGGGGTGACCTGCTCCAGCATTCGCTCCAGGCTGAGTGTAGTATCTCTGGCGGGTGCAACGACCAGTTGCCCGTTCAGAATCGATACCTCTACGGGTGAATCCTCGTCCAATCCGACTTCATCGGCAAAGGCCTTGGGGATGCGCACCGCCAGGCTATTGCCCCACCTTCCAATGCGCTTTCTCATATCGCTCCTTTCGGTCCCACGCCTCGCTGGTGTATCTACAAAGAGTATACCTTCGCCTCCCGAGCTTGTCAAGCGGATCTGTAACGACTCTACCCAACCAGCCAAAGATCCCGCAAGGTGAATCCCTGCTTGGTGAGTCGTCCCGCGTTTTCTGTGGCGGGCCCCGAGCGAATCCGCTGCACCAACCAAGAGGCAGCAGTGTGGATTCTCCTGTACTCTCCCCTCCTGGGCAATGGGTGACGCATCCCGTCGCTCCGCGGCTATGCTCGCTGCTATCGCTAGAAATGCCGCCTGCGACTCCAGCCCCTCATCACCAAGGTCCACACAGGTCACCCGTACAGGGTCAAGCTCGTCGGAAGCCGCCTCATACTGAGGACACTGCCCTCAACCAAGATCCATGTCGGCGCCAGGATTGGCGATGGTCAGGTCCGTCGAATGGCTTGTGCGAGATGCGTGTGTGCGAGCGCCGACGGCTCCTTCTTAGGCGCGGGGCGAGCCGAGGTCCGCGTGCCGTTCAGCCACTCTCCTGCCAGGCTCCCATACGGCCGCAACGATCGCGGCCAGACTGAGAACCGGCACGGTACCGGAAACGTGCATGGTCTCTGGGACCGGATAGACGAAGCTGAACGTGAAGTTGTAGGCGAAGTGCAGCAGAATCGCGGAGAGGATGCTTCGCCGGTTGGCGTTGTACACCCAGGTTATGGGCACCGACAATAGCGTCATACGCACGATGAACAACCAGAACAGCGTCGTCCCGAAGCCCTACTCGTGATAGAAGTTGCCCGCAGTGCGTACGAAGAACAGCGGTGCGTGGCATACGGCCCACGCCAACCCCACCACCAGACTAGAGGCCAGCGCACCCCACCTGGCCTGGAAGACATCCAGTGCGTAGCCGCGCCAGCCCAGCTCCTCAGACAGGGGGCCAAGGAGGGCGACCTGGAGTATGATCACCGGCAGATAGGCCATCACCAGCAGAGGCCGGGCTCCCAGTGCCGCCAGGTAGGGGAAGAAAGGTACGCCCCGTCCGCCCACGACCTCGACCAGCACGCTGAGCCCGGTGACGAGAGGGAAGACCAGAAGGATAAAGGCGTACCACGCGCCGCCGATCCGTCTGAAGCTGAAAACCCGGCGCCAGAAGTCGCCCTGGCCCGCGTCGTCCCTGGACCTGTAGACCATGACGATGCCGCTGACGGATGGGCCGAAGCCACCCAGAAACGTGAGGATTCGCAGGGGAAACGAAGAATCTCCGTGACTCAACAGCGCCGCCGGAACCCAAAACAGCCAGCTGAGGCCGCAGGCTAGCGCGAAGAGCGGCCAGCGACTCGGCCGTCGTCCCGCGTCGACGCTTGGCCTGCGCTGCTCAGAATCGATAGGACTCATCACCCTGCCATCGCCCATCGACCCAACCCGGCACCACCGTTTGAGAGACCCAGGCCTGTGCCCACCCCGCTAGGCGGTCCCAGAACCGGTAACCTCCGCCACGATCTTCTCGATGCGCCGCTGCTTGGTGTCCTCCCGCTTGGCCGTCTGGAGCCAGTAGATGAACTGCTTCTTGCGGGAATCGGGTACGGCGTGGTAGGCTTCAACGCCGCCGTCTATGCGTTTGAGCTCCTCTTCTAGCTGAGACGGGATAATGTCGACCTGTTCCCGGCGGATCGCGGCTTCCCACTGGCCCGTTTCCTTACCCTCAGCGATCTTCTCCAGACCGGCCTCGGTCATCCGGCCCTCGCGGATCAGCCGGTCCACCCTCTCGATGTTGGTGATGGACCAGATGCTGTCGCGACGGCGAGGCGTGTAGCGCAGGAGGTACCGCCGCTCGTCCAGGCTGCGGAGCAATCCGTCTATCCAGCCGAAGCAGAGGGCCTCCTCGGTGGCGGCCTCATAGCCCAGGCCGTGATCCTCGAAGTCCTTCTTGTGAATGACGAGCACCGCTTCACTCTCGAGATGGTGGTGGGACGCCAGCCAGTCCCGCCACTCGCGTCTATCGGCGAACTCGAGGGGCTCCGTATAGGCCTTCGTGGTCATAAGCTCCTTGATCCTTCTCTGCGCGCCCGCAGACCCGCGCAGAGACTAGGGCTTCAGGTCCAACCGCATCACGTGACGGCGTATGCCGGCGCGTCCCACCTCGCGGAACCCGGCGGCCTCGAACATCGGGACGAAGCCCATGAAGCGGTAGCTGGGGGAATCGGGATCGACGGGATAGGCTTCGACGATGGTGGCTCCGCGGCCTCTGGCGTGCACCACCGCGGCGTCGAGCAACCTGCGAGCGACCCCCAGCCCCCGCAGGCGTCTGGAGATGAAGAAACAGACAAGCGACCAGATGCCCTCATCCGGGTCGCTGTCGTCAACCAGGCGTCGATAGGTAGATCGCGGCGCGATGGAGCACCAGGCCACGGGTTCATCGCCCAGATAGCCAAGGATGCCGACCGGAACACCGCTGGACACGCGCTTGAACATGGCCTGCTTGCGGCTGGAACCGTCCGGGGGCTTCGCCTCCTCCGGAGTCTGCCGCCACACCATGCACCAGCAGGACTTGGGGCCGCCGCGGCTCTCGAACAGACGCTCGAAGTCCGCCCAGCGGCCAGCATCGACCTCGCGGAAAGACAGGTTGGGGGCGTCGCTGGCCATTCTCAGGTCACGTCCACTGACCGAATCCCAAATGGGTGCCGGTCGTTCACCCGGGCCGCACCGTCAGCGGATCGTGGCACCGTCGCTGGCCTGCGCCAGGGCCGTCTGGGATTGCGCATGGCGCCGTTCGCGTGCATTCGTTGCCCACGCCATCCGCGGTGGCGAACAGCAGGCCGGAGTGAACAGCGGCCGGGCGGTTGCGCTCAGCCCCAGCGGTAGGCAGCCCGTGCCCTGGCTCGCCAGGATACGCCTAGGTCTCTTGAGCTCCATCTCTCGCCCCTTCACCTGCACGCTATCCCTGGCTTGGCAACTGCGCGGTGAGAACTGCGTCGTCCACCGGCCTCCGGTGATCAGGTCGTTCCGCGCCTGGATGCCCGGGTCAGTACGCTCTTCGGGTGCTGGTCTGATGTCGACAGTGTGGTCCGGGCTGGAACAATGCTGCCAGTATACCAGTGCGGCGCAGCCAAGTCAACGGCTGCCCCGGGCCTTGCGTCGGAGCCCCCGTCTCGCTGTCACCTTGCGCCTCTGCCGCTCGTGTCCCCGGCGTGACGTCCAGGATCGGGACTTGACAGTCTGACTATGTCGCATAGAATGAGTGTACGTCCCTCCCATTGAGGCAACGCGCCAGCGGCGACTCAACCCTTCTCTAGCGCTCACTCAAATCATAACCGCTCCTTCCACTGCTCAATCGCCGGTCAACATCGCGAATAGCGCTCCGCCAGGAGGAATCGCACCCTTCGATGTGGGACCACGAATGGGATGCGCAACCGACGAACGCGGATCGGCCCTCGCCCTGCACGGGACTGAAGCCGTTGTATAGGCCATCGCCAGCGGCCGAGACACGACCAGATCGAGACGCCCGCAACATAGGACAAAGAGGGGAACCTGGTCAGGGGCATGGGCCATCGCCCACCCGCCCCTCCCGACGGGGCGACGCAGCGTCCGCCCACTGAACGCAAGGGAATCCGAGCTTGTACGAACTGCCCCGCCCATCAGTCGACAGGCAGCGGCCGCCAGGCAAGCTGAAGGTCACGGTCACTGCGGTGCTTTTCGAGGGCACCTGAGGAGGAAAGGAGAGGAACGATGTCTCGCGCACCGAATGCCCGCGTCCTGCTTCACGTTGCCGGCGTGCTCGTCGCGCTCCTGCTGCTGGGGCAGGTTCCGGCCGCAGGCCAGGCAGCGCCGCCTGTTGATGCTGGTGACGAAGTCGAGAGGATCGACGCACACGCCCAACCCCAGCCGGCCTGGGAGGGCACCGTCCCCATCCGACCGGCCTCCCCCAGCGCCTGCCCTGCCGGGCCGGTCGACCTCCCCGAGGAGATCGAAAGAACCAACTTCTGCGTCTACTATACCACGGACAGCATTAGCCACGCCGAGGCTACGTGGGCTGCCGACTGGGTCGAGGACTACTGGGATCGCTTCACCAGCCTGGGCTTCAACGCACCGAAGCACAGCGGCTTGCTCGAGGTCCGGCTGTTGGATATCCCGGATGATTGCAACGGGGGCACCGCCTGGGGCTGGAACTACATGACTACCTACGCAGGCTGCTTCGACACCGATGAGCTGGCCCAAAAGGTCCTGGGCCACGAGCTGACTCACCGCGTGCAGTACAGTCACGACTCCGGCGCAAGCGCGCCCGTCCAGACCAAGTTCCTGAAGGAGGGCACCGCCCGCGCCAGCGAGGACAACTGGTTCCTCAACATCGACCAGTGGCCTGCCGCGCTCTCCTTCTCCTCCTTCAACTCCCAGGTCAACAACTACTTGCTCGACACGAACCGGGACATCACCAGCGTTCCTATGCGGTACAACTCGTGCCTGTGGTGGAAGTACGCCTCCGAGCAGTACGGCACGATAGCCACCGAACCGGAGCGCGGCGTCGACTTCTTCCTGGAAGTGTACGACCAGAACACGGCGGGGCACAGCGGAGTCTCGGCCGTCAACAACGCGCTGAGCTCTATGGGAACGGGGACGAACTTCCACGGGTCGTTCAGGCGATTCGCCGTCGCTATCTGGACCAAGGATCTGACGGGCGTACCCGACGGTTCCTACTACTTCACCGACGAGGACGAAGCCGGGAACCCCGCACCCTACGGCCCGGTCGATCCCGAGGATGGCGGCACGATCGAGGTCGGCGTCGACGCTTCGTGGGGAGCCGACTGGGTGACGAAATACGGCCTCCGCTACTACGAAGCCGATATCGGCGTCAACTGCCCTCTCGTGTCAGCCACCTTCGACCGGAACTCCGGCGGGCCGGGGTTCTATCACGTCGTCACCCAAGACGGCAATGCGTTCGACACCCACGTGGAGTCGAGCGGTGACGAGTGGATCCAGGCCTTTCTCAACGACGGTATCACCAAGATCGTCGCCATCGTGGGGAGCCTGGAGAACGGCTCAAGCGTGGACGTTTCCCTGGCCTGTGCGAACCCCGTCATCGAGATCAAGATGCCCAACAGCGTGGCTGTGGCCTACGTCACGTCGTCCAGCCACGTCCTGGCCCAGGTACTCGTCACGAATGGCTCTCCCACGGGGCCGGTCGTGGCGGGCCTGACCAACGACGACTTCTCAGCGCAAGTGGGCGGCACGGACGCGACGGTAGTCAACGGCGGTTTCATCCAGGAGCAGTACTGGCTGGTCATCGAGGCCCCTCCGCTCGAGCTCGGCACGTACGATCTGGAGATCACCCTCGAGGAGCCTGGCACCGGGACGCCAATCGCGTCTGACATCAGCGCCGGAAGCGTGGTCTACGACGAGGACAACACCGATCAGGTGCTCGTCATCGATCGCTCCGGATCGATGGGCACGAACGGCGGGGAGAAGATGGAGGCGGCCCAGGAGGCAGCCAACTTCTACGTCGATGTGACCCGTGACGACGACGGCCTGGGCATCGTCCCCTACAACGAGGATGTCGACCCCGCGCCCTTCGACCTGGTGGAAGTCGATGCGACCGTGAGATCCGACGCCGAGACCTACATCGACGACATATCTGATGGTGGATGGACGAGCATTGGAGACGGGCTCAGGGAGGCGGTCGACCAGCGGGGGAGCAGCCCAACCGGGAACCCGCGCTGCTCCTTCGTGTTGCTCTCAGACGGGATGGAGAACGCCGACGCCCGTTGGGCGGACGTAATCACCGACGTGGTCGACATCGGCTGTCCTGTGACGGCCATCGCCTTCGGCCCCGAGTCCGATGAGACGTTGATGCAGGACATCGCGACAGCGACAGGCGGCGCCTTCTTCTACAATGACGTCTACGTTAGCACAGCTGTCTCCGCTATGACGCCCGGCGCCCTGACGCCGGCACAGATGGCCCTGGCTCTGGACGATGTCTACGAGTACGCGGAGGGCCTTGGCGAGGGCCGGCAGCGGCTTCTGCAGGAGGAGGGCGCGGTGTCCGCCAACAGTCCGACCGCATTCCACCAAGTATTCGTCGATGACACCGTGGTGGAGGCTGTCTTCGCCCTCGATTGGTTCAGCAAAGCCTACGCCCGGCTGAACTTGACTCTGGTCAGGCCCGACGGCGGGGTGATTGGTCCGCCCTACACCTTTGAGGACGAGGCGAACGGGCACGTAGGTTGGCGGTGGGTTAAGCCCCAGCCCGGGCTCTGGACGCTGATCGTCGAGTACGTGGGCAGCGAGATAGGATCGGTCGACTATCAGGTGCTGGTCAGCGCCCACTCGAAGGCCACCCTCCACCTGCTCCTCCCGGACCGTCTCGGGAGCCGCTACTACACGGGCAACCGCGTCCCCATCTACGCCTTCTTCTCCGCCAGCGAGCCCATAGCCGGGGCGGAGGTCAGGGCCAGAGTCACAGCTCCAGACGGAACGACGACGATAGTGCCGCTGTACGACGATGGCGAGCACGGCGACGGCGGGCGAGACGACGGCTTCTACGCGGGCCTCTACACGCTCGTCAATCAGGCGGACGTGGTCTACCCCGAGGGGGAGGAGGACCAGCCCACGCCGAACGACGAGGGCGCGTACCGTGTGCGCGTGCGCGCCACGCGGGGCAACATCCAGCGGGAGGCTCTGGGCGGCTTCTCGGTGCAGGAGAGCCCCGACAACAACGGCAACCGGATGCCAGACGCCTACGAGGAGGAGTACGGCATCAGCGACCCAAGCGACGACACC
>JASFVG010000174.1:0-9254 GCA_050049955.1 Anaerolineae bacterium
CGCGCCATTGCACCACCTCGACAGCGTCGAGGAGGTCGAGATGCGTCTGAAGGGCATCGACCACAGTCAGCTGGCATCCCTCACAGCTTGCGAAATCGAAGAAAGCGATCTTCGGCTTCCCATTCTCGTCACTCATTACAGTGCCTCCTCAAAGCCCTTGATGTTGGCGTAGTTGAACACCGGCCCTTCCTGGCAGCAGTATAGGCTGTTGATCTGGCAGTGACCGCACTTCCCCACGCCGCACTTCATGCGCCGCTCAAGGGAAAGGTAGATTTGCGTCTCCGGAATGCCTTTGCCCAGCATCTCCATCAGCACGAACCGGTACATGATGGGAGGGCCGCAGGTGATGGCCACCGTGTTCCGCGGGTTGATACTGATCTTCGGGAAAAGCGTCGTGATGACGCCCACGTGACCGTCCCACGTTTCGTCCCCGCGATCGACTGTGACGAGACACTCGACGTCGTCTCGTTCTATCCACTCATTCACCTCGTCGACGAAGAGTAGCTCGCTTGGCCGCTTCGCTCCATACAGGATGATCACGCGCCCAAAGGACCCGCGCTCATCGATCACCTGGTTGATCAGCGACCGTAATGGAGCAATCCCTAGGCCGCCCGGGGCGAAAAGAACGTCCTTGCCGCGCATCCTCTCGAGGGGGAAGCCCGTTCCGAAAGGTCCGCGCACGCCCACCTTCTGTCCGGTCTTCATGGCGTGCAGCGCATTGGTCACATTGCCCACGCTTCTCACGCAGAGTTCGAACCGACCGTTGGACCGGCTAGGTGAGGAGGTAATCGAGATGGGCGCCTCACCGACCCCCAGGACGGAGAGCATCACGAACTGCCCGGGAGCGTGTCCCAGATTCCCGTTCGGCGACTCAATGGTGAAAAGCTTCTCCAAACCTGTTGCTTGTTGAATATCGAGCAATCGGGCCATCTCTGGTTTGTAGATGCTGGCCTTGACCCCTGTCGCAGTAGACTCGGTCATCGCCCTCTCCCTCCCAGTGGTGTCTCGTGTATCGTGTTGAAGCCATCGACGATGTTAATGTGTGTCACGCAGGTGCGGATGCAACGTCCGCATCCCACGCAACCCAACTCGCCAAACTTCTCGAAGAGGTACTTTCCCTTACGCATGAAGCGGTGGCGCTGTCGGGCGGAGCGGGCCTCACGGAAGTTCTCGCCGCCGGCCACGCTGGCGAACTCGTCCAGCTGGCAGGAGTCCCAGCAACGCGCGCGAACACCCTCCGTCAGTGCCATGTCGACCTCATCGACGACGTCGAAGCAGTAGCACGTCGGGCAGATATTGGTGCACGAACCACAGGCGAAACAGCGCTCACCTAATTCCTCCCAAAGGGGATGGTCGTAGGCAGTGCTCAACAGACCGGGTAGTTCAGCCGAGTCAAACTCCAGGCGGTAGCTGAAGCGTGGCCATTTCGCGCTCAGGACCTCGTTCAAGCGCTGCACTTCGGCATCGGTGGCCGCTCGGGTCGTTGCGCAATCCGAGAGCAGCTGTGCTCCCTTCTCCGTCCCCACGTCGATCGCATAGGCTGCCCCAAGATCCGTGAGGTGGAGATCGTATCCCTCCTCTGCAGTCAGCGTTCCCATATCCTTGCAGAAAGAGTGCTCGTCACAGGGTTCCAGGCATTCAAGACTGATGACCACCGTCTCGTCCCGTCTCGCATGGTAGTTAGCGTCCTGGTAGTCCTCAGTGAACGCCGCGTCCATGAGCCGAATCGCCCGAAGATCGCAGGTGTGTAGGCCGAAAAGCACGGTCGGCTTCGCGTCGATGATCGGCCTGACCTCGGCATCCGGCCCCATCTTGAAGTCAACCAGACGTTCCCAGGTCCGATGGAGCATCTTCTTGGCCGGCGGCAGGATGGTGGTGTCGTAGTCAAGCCGCAGCTGGCTGGGATCCGTTATGGGATCAAAGGTGAACTTCGGTCCCTTCGCCCGGGGTCCGACAACTTCATAGTCGGCCAGCAGCGCACTGATGAACGGGCCGACCGCCCCTTTGTCCAGAATCTTCAGACTCATAGTTGTCTCCTTATGCTAGTATTGTGAAGTCCGATTGTCATTGTTGGTTAGCTCGGGTCTATGCACGGTCGTAGCATAGGCAATGTACCACTTGTATGTAGATCAACGTGAGAATCCCGTGTAAGTTGTGCAGGCAGTCGGGACGCTATGCCTCGGCAGTAGCCTGGTAAATGACAATCGCCAGACGCGTGCCAACACCCACAGTGGACTCCAGCACGAATTCGTCGGAACAGGCCTGGATGTTCGGCAGTCCCATACCTGCACCAAATCCCATCTCCCTCACCCAGTCTGTAGCAGTCGAGAAGCCGGGCTGCATGGCCAGCTCGGGATCAGGAATGCCTGGCCCCTGGTCTACAACCTCAATCCTGATCTCACTAGGCTGCACCTCAGCGGTGATCTCACCCCCCTCGCTCCAGATGGCGAGATTCATTTCCGCTTCGTAGGTCGCGATTGTGACGCGTCGAACTGCATGTGGATGGATGCCTAGGCGGCTAAGCGTCTTCTTCAGCCCGCTGGAGGCCTCGCCCGCCCGCTGGAAATCCCTCGCCTCAACGTGGTAGCCGAACACCAGGGTGATGTGATCGGCGATGATATCCTCAAAGATGTGACTGGCACGATAGCGGTGGATCTCCTCCTGGTGATAGTCCACCTCCAGCCTCTTGAGCATCGCCCGCACGATGTCTCCCTGGGTGATGATGCCGACCAGCTCCCGATTCCGGTCGACAACGGGCAGACGACCGAAGCTTAGCTCGCTGAACCTGCTCACGGCATGTACCAGAGGCTCGTCCTCATAGATGACCACCGGATCCTGCGTCATCTTGTCCTCAACGGTGGCACTCATCTCACCGTTGGCCAACGCCTTTATGAGGTCCTCGATGCTGATGATTCCGACCATTTCGCCGTCAGCTACGACGGGCGTCCCCGAGATGCGATGGTCACGCAGCACGTCCCGGAACTCGCCCATGCTGGCTGCCGGCATCAGGGTGATCACATTGCTGGTCATGGCCTGCCCAACCTTGAGTTCGTAGGCCAGTTCCTGAAGCTTGGTGACTTCCATCGCGAGCTCTTAGATCAGAAGGTCCGGTCTCGGTTCATCAGACTGAACCGCCGATGCGTTCGCCGGCCGAAAGCCGCCCAACCGTGTCCAGAACGAAGACGGCCTCCTCTGTGATCAGACCCAGAGGTCTATTCGTTGGTGCCGATCTCCTCGAACGCCTCGCTCCATCGGCGGAGGGTGAGCTTGAAGAGACCACAGCTCGGCAATCCTTCCGCGTAGAGCCGGCCGCAGGTCTCGAACATAGTGTATTTCGAGGCCAGCAACGGGATGTTCTTGTCCTTGGCCAGAGCAACCGTCTCTGGCGGGGGGATCTTGCCGCGCACGAAGACGATGGCTCTGATGCCCGCCATCTCTGCAGTCCTCACTACCTGAGGGTTGGTAAGCCCTGACATCAGCAGGGTGCCGTCGTGAGTAAAGGCCAAGACATCACTCATCAGGTCTGCGCCGCACCCCATCTGAACGTCCTCATCCAGATCTGCGTCCTCAGAAATCAGCTTGCCTTCGATGATCCTTAGAACCTCGCGGAGTTTCATGCTCCTCCTCCCGCCGAAGTGGCTACGCCATCAGCCACGCTTATCCCTCACCACAGCATTGCACTGAGCAGTCCTAATGCCAAGAACTCCATTGGATCCCTGTGAGCGCTCACCAGCGCTCACACTTCTGCGGCCTGCATCGAGCGCCACAGCAGTTCGGAGACATCCACGGCTCTTACACGGATCTTTTGGCGTTTCGCACCTTCCTGAAGCGTACGCTTGCACTGCTGGCAAGCAGACGCTACATACCGCGCCCCTGTCGCCTTGACCTGAGCCATTCTCCGGCCTGCCACCTCTCTTGAGACGGTGGGATCTGACACCTCAACGTCACCTCCCCCGCCGCAGCAGAGAGCGTTCTCGCGGCTGGCCTCCATCTCTCGCAACTCAAGCTCAGGAATGCGCTGCAGCAACTCCCGGGGGGCATCGTAGACGCCGCTCTTGCGGCCCAGGTCACAGGGGTCGTGGTAGGTCACCACCTCTGGTACCGGCCCCATCGCCGGCAGATCGCCAGCAACCAGCTCGGCGAGGAACTCCGTGACGTGGCGCAGGTGGATGCCAGATACGTCCGTCACCTCCGGATAGAGATGGGCCCACGCGTAGTAGCACGAAGGACAAGTGAAAACGACCTCTTGGGCCCCAGTTCGCTTGACCAGTGCCACGTTGTGGCGCACCAGTGCGGCGGCGCGGTCCCTCATCCCGGCTACATACAGGGGGTAACCACAGCACCACTCGTCCTCCCCCAGCGTGGTGAATTCCACGTCAGCGATCTCGAGTACCTGCACGACCGCCTGCGGAATGTTGTAGACGCGGGGGTAGAACGAGCTGACACAGCCGATGAAATAGACGACCTTCGCGAGCCTCCGCCTCGGCCTGACGCCCAGTGGGATACGGGCCAGGTTCTCGCTCCAGATTTGCCGGGTCGCGTTGCTGTCGCCGGAGATATTGTATGCTGTGGTCACAGTCTCCCCCAGCATCTGCATACCTGTGGGCACGTTGGTCCCCCTTCGGGTTGCATACTCCTTGAGGGCGACCATCGTGTCGGTGATTGAGATACCTCTTGGGCAACGGACCTGGCACGACTTGCAGACAGTACACAGCCAAAACGTCTGGCTGTTCAGCACCTCCTCCTCCATACCTAGCTGCAGCATCTGCCACAGCTGGCGCGGCGTGTAGTCCATAGCAAAGGCGGTAGGACAGGAGGCCGAGCACGTACCACACTGCATACAGGAAAGGAGCGCCTCCCAGTCCGGCGTCACGCGTCTCACCAGCGTAGGATCGAGCATTGATGCATCAAGCAGGGCGGATCCCATCAGCATCTCTCCTTGTAAGGCGGTAGGCAGCAGGGTCTCTCGAGCTTCACTTCACGCCAGCCGGGGCACACCAACCCGGATCTGGTGCGAGGGCAGATAGAGAGGTTCAAGCCCCTATGTCCGGCTCCTGTCCTAGTATGCCGCTCTCCAGTAGGAGGTCCAGCGTCTCCTGAGCTACCACCTCGTCGAGCCGGCTGATGGCAAAGCCGGCGTGAACTATCACGTAGTCGCCGACATCAGCCTCAGGCACGTAGGCTAGGCAGACCTCTCGGCTGACGCCTCCGAAATCGACCTTTCCCATCCGCAGCAGCCCGCTATCTTCCGTCTCAACGATCCGCGCCGGCACGCCCAGGCACATGCTAGGCCATCTCCCCTCTTAGCCAGGCCAACCACGCCGCGACGCCCTCACCGGTCTTGCAGGACAGCGGCAAGAATGTCAGACCAGGGTTGAGCGCCTCCACACCTCGACGGAAGTAGTCGATGTCGAAGTCGAAAGCATCGAGCACGTCGATCTTGTTCAGCAGCACCACATCGACACCCCGGTACATCACCGGGTACTTGTATGGCTTGTCATCACCCTCCGGCACGCTGGCGATGAGCACCTTGCGGTGCGCACCAAGACCGAAACTAGCCGGGCAAACGAGGTTGCCCACGTTCTCGATGATCAGCAGGTCCAAGTTCTCCAGCTGAAGCCGCGAAAGTGCCTCTTGGAGCATCACAGCATCGAGGTGGCAGGCGCCACCGGTGTTTACCTGCACGGCAGGGATGCCCAACGCGGCGATGCGGTCGGCGTCTATAGTGGTGGCGATATCGCCATCCACAGCGCCCATGCTGAAGTCGTCCCGGAGCGCTTCCACCGTGCGGGTGATCAGGCTGGTCTTCCCGGCGCCGGGAGATGCCATCAGGTTGATGGCAAAGACACCTGCTTCATCTAGCCGCACGCGGTTAGCGGCTGCCAAGCGATCGTTGGCGCTTAGGATGTCCTCGACGACTGATACGCGTGTCGGCACAATGTGCTGGCACCTCGTGCTCAAGCTGTGGGCTATCGCCGGAAGGGGCGATCTCGCTGCTGACCGCTGGCTACTTCAGCCAGATCCGTGGGATTCTACCATAACTGGCAGGGAACGTCCAATTCCACCCTTAGGCGGGGCTATGACAGTCGCAGCCTACGTCACCATCAGAAGGGAGGGGACGCTACTGGTGGGGCCAACTGCGGGGTAATCGGGCTCGAAAGCCGCTTGACGCTGCCAAGTTCTTCTTGGGGGAGCGGGGGCAGGTCGCGCAATGCCGCCGCACGCTCTCCCCCTCAGAAGGCGGATGGACCGGAGGGGCCGAATAGCCTCGCCCACTCCGTGTCCCGGCCACCTACGACTACGAGGGGCACGAGCGAGATGTGTCAGTGGCGGGCCAAGCGCGCAGCCAGATGCGCCGTCCATCGCCAGCGAGGGCGCTTCAGCTTGATGGGACGCTCGACCTGACTTCTCTGCCGCGCGAACACCGGGCCGAAGGTAGATGAACCAGTAGACCACGGCCACCAGGAACCCTCCGCCAAACATGTTGCCGGTCGTCACGGCGAACAGGTTGTGGAGGAACCCTTGGGCGTTCAGATTCGCCAGGTCGGCGGCGACTTTCCCGGCTGCCTCCACGACCCGGGGCCCGGCTCTCATCAAGAGGCCTATTGGGATGAAGTACATATTCGCGATGCTGTGCTCGAATCCGGCGACGACGAACGCCGTGATGGGAAACATCACGGCCAAGATCTTGTCTGTGACGCTGCGCCCGCTCAACGTCAGCCATACCGCTAGGCAGACCAGCGCATTGCACAGAATGCCCCGAGCCAGTGCTGCGCTGAAGGAGAGACTCACCTTGGATACTGCGATGTTCAGGGCGGTCGCGCCCACGTGGTAATCGGATAAGGCCCACTGCTGCGTGAGATAGGTGAAGATGACTGTCCCCAGTGAGCCCACCAGGTTACCGAGGTAGACAATGAGCCAGTTGCGCATGACCTGCCCCAGCGTCAGCTTCCCGGCAACCCAGGCCATCACTATCAGGTTGTTGCCGGTGAACAGCTCGGCCCCAGCTACGACTACCAGGATCAGGCCTAGGCAGAAGGCCATTCCACCCAGTAGCTTGTTCACGCCGAAACCCAGTCCATTGTCGGTGATGACAACGGTGAAGAAGTTCGCTCCCAGGCCTGTGAACGACCCGGCAAGGATGGCAAGAGCGAACATTCTCCAGCCGTCCATTACCGCCTTCTTGACGCCGACATCCTCCATCCTCTCCGCCATCTCCAGCGGTGGGTGGGCATCCAATGTGACCCTGCCATCCACAATGACCGTCTCCTGAATGCCTTGCTCTGCCTTCCAGTGCGTTGCTGCACCCAGACGGCTATCGATGCCGACTCGGTTGAGCGATCCATCTGGGTGTCACCTTGGGCCGGGGCAAAGACTCGCGTATGAGCTGGAGCACGCCAGCAATCAGTAGCGCCCATACAGTGGTAGGAACTAGGAGCGTAATCCCCTGGTCGAGGACTCTCAGTAGATCAGCCACCACGCCTTTCTCCTTTCTGTCACAACCCTCGTCCGCCGGTCTAGGCTGAATTCGGGTATGCGGCAGGTCACCCAGTTCAGCCCGCGAGGGTGGGCCAAGGGGGTAATCGGCTCTGCCGTGGGCCGAGCCCAAGACGAATCACACTCTCGTCGGAATCCGCCGACCTCTCTGTGGATGAACAGACGGCAGGTGAGCGCCAGCGCGCCCTCCCAGTGAATCAGCTACCAGGCCTCCCGCTGTAGCATACAGTCCAGGCAGGTGCGCTGGCTATCCGTCAGGCTACCGACGTTTGCTTCCATCCAACGGATATCGCCGCTGACTACCGCAGCCTTCTCCGCCAGAGTTAGGCGGTAGTCCCTAAGCGCCCTCGACCCCCTATCGGCGATATCTGCGATGAAGCTACTGTCGTGCGCCGCCCTGTTGAGCACCTTCAGGATCTCGCTTCTATGGACTACCTTCTGCTCCGGGAAGACGAGCAACTCTGGGAAGAACGGGGGCACTCCCAACGTGTCTTGAAACGTTGTGACCTTCGTCCTGGTTTTCATTCCGCTTGCCTCCCAATGGCCCGAAACGCCGAATCGATACGCGGTTTCCCAGCGCATCGATAAAATAGCACAGGCAGATGACGGGCATCTTGATGAACGCGTGACAACCGTGTGACAAGTGCGCTGAGAGAGAGGATTGCGCGGGCAGGCAGACTCAGAGCGGGTGAGATGAAGGAGGACTAGTCTTTGCGCACTGACAGGCCGTAACCGAGACCGGGCACGGTCTCGATGTAGATCGGCTCCGACGAATCCGGCTCGATCTTGTTCCGCAGGCGGTGGACGACCTGGCGCAGCATGTCGAGATCCGCACCTTCGGGGCCCCACACGTGATCGATGATCGCGCCGTGGGTCAGCACGTGCCCGGCATTGATCATCAGGTACTCCAGAAGCCTGTTCTCCAACGGCGTCAGTGACCGGGCTTGACCTTCGCCGACGCGCACCTCCCGCCGCCCTGGATCTAGGCTTAGATTGCCGACCTGACGCGCGGCCGGGATGGGCGTCACGCCGACCCGCCGCAGCACGGCATATACCCGCGCCACAAGCTGCCGCGGACTGAAGGGCTTCGGGATGTAGTCGTCCGCACCCAATTCCAATCCGTGTACAATATCGTCTTCCTCTCCCCGAACGGTAAGCAGGATGATCGGCGTGTTGGCCTGAGCCCGGATCCGGCGGCAGACCGCGAAGCCATCAAGTTTGGGCATGTTGACGTCGAGTATGATGATGTCCGGTCGTTCCTCCGCCCAGCGCTGCAGGGCGGCTACACCGTCCCTAGCCTGACTCACTTCAAACCCCTCGCGTCGCAGGGTGAAAGCGACTAGATCGGCTAGCACATGATCGTCATCTACAACCAAGGCCTTCATCGTTCATCCGCCATAGGTAGGGTGAACCAGAATACGGATCCGCCACTCGGTCGATCTTCGACTCCAACCCGGCCGCCGTGGGCTTCAACAATGGCCCTGACGACGGATAATCCCAGGCCGGTGCCGTACTGCGCGTTGTCGGTGCTCGGCGACGGGGGCACGAAGCGGCGAAAAAGGATCTTCCGGTACTCATGCGGAATGCCCGGCCCGCGGTCAGCCACGGTCACGCGTGCCCAGTGATCTTCGCTGCCGACTCCGACGACGATTTCGGCATGGTCAGGACCGTACTTGCTGGCATTCGACAGCAGATTGACCAGCACTTGAACGGTTCTTCGGGGATCCGCCCTGACCACCGGGATCGCCGCAGGAAGC
>JASFVG010000175.1:0-9253 GCA_050049955.1 Anaerolineae bacterium
GACAAGGACGCTGATTCAGTCGCACTCCGCGCCGGGCCTCGTTGACAAGGTCAATCGCGCCACGGTGCCAGAGGGTGCCCACGTGGACGTGCTCGAACACACGCCTACCCACGATCTCTTCCAGGTGGCCACGCCCAAAACCTTCCGGCTGCGGCTCTACACCTTCTTCTTCCCGGGCTGGCGTGCCTACGTGGACGGCGCCGTAGTAGACATTGAGGTCGGTCGTCCGGAGGGGTTCGTAACGCTGGAGGTGCCTCAGGGAGAGCACACGGTGCTCGTGCGCTTCGAAGACACGTGGCCGCGCCGGCTCGGCTGGGTTGTCGCCGTCCTTGGCCTGGCTGCCTTGCTTGCCGCGGCTGCGCTCGGGCCGGGTGGGGCGGGCACCGATCGACGGAGGGAAGGCCCTCGGCTGCACCCTGCTGCTGCCGCCTGGCTGGGGGGCACGATCGTCGCGGTCGCTGCGCTCAGGCTGGCGGCACCAGGGGTCGTCGGCGCGCGCCCGCCGCTGCTCTACGCGTCACCAGCAGGACGGGCTTTGCCCGCCCAGCATAGGCTGACGGCCGATTTCGAGGGGCAGATCGAACTGCTGGGGTACGACCTTCCACGTGCCCGGGTGCGCCCCGGCGACACGCTGCCTGTCGTTCTCTACTGGCGGGCCCTGACGGATGTGGAGGAGAACTACCAATCGTTCGTCCACCTGGCTCGGCCCCTCAACGTCGCCTGGGCACAGGAGGACCACCTTAATCCTGGGGGGCTGCCGACAGGTCGCTGGCCTCTGGATCGATACGTGTGGGACGAGTACGCCATCGTCATCCCCCACGATATGCCGCCCGGCGAGTACGACGTCAACGTCGGTCTCTATCTCAGGGCGACCGGGCGTCGGCTGCAGCGCCAGGGAGGAGGCGACCCGGACCTCGCGGACAGCATCGTGATTGGCGTCGTCGAGGTGCTGGGATAGCTTCGCGAGCAGGTAGGGCGCCGGGAGATTCGACGAGAAGGAACGGCAACGTCTGGCCTGGCCAGACATTGCCGCGTCTGTTGCAGGATGCCGCTACTCTGGCTCTGTGTCAGACTCTGAATGCTGCCTCAGAGTCCGCTCAAGGATATCCTCGCGCTCTGTGTAAGCTGCTTTCTCCTGCTTGCGTTCCCGCTTCTCGTCGACGTCCTCTCTATCCGTCTCAGCGCGGGCACGCTCCATAGCTAGCTCCATGGCGGTGAGGGGCGATTCCGCCTCGTCGGGTGCGGCGTTGTCCTCGGGTTCCGGCTCCGCGACGGCCTCCGCCTCCAGCCCCTGTCGCGTCAAGTCAATGCGCTGTCTCCGACGATCGACCCTCAGGATACGCACGTCTATCTCGTCACCCACGCTTACGAGCTCCGACGGATGCTCGACGTACCCTGCAGACATCTCGCGCACATGGAGCAGCCCGGGGCGCTCGGCTCCCACATCGACGAAGGCTCCGTACTGCTCGATGCGTGTCACCTTCCCTGGAAAGACCCGCCCTTCCTGCAATTCGGTCCAAGTCACGTCAGGGGGCTCGACCATCGTCAGGCTGACGCGCTTCTGTTCTGGCATCACCTCGACCACCCAGACAGCAACCTCGTCACCCGGCGAGACCACCTCGCTGACGACTTCCACGTCGTTGTCCGCCGACAGCTGGGACACGTGGAGCAGCCCACTGTACTCGAGCCCAACGTCGATCACCGCACCGTGAAGTCCCACCGACTTCACTCTGCCCTGCAGGCGCATCTTCGGCTTGATGTCCTCAATCGAAAGCTGATGTTCCTCTGCTTGCTCAGTCACGTACTACCTCCTCAGTGAGTGGTTGCAGCGTTGCCGACACAACCTTGTATTCTACTAGACGACGACGCCTTGTCAAGGCATGAGACCTGGGAAGGCTTCGTGTAGCCGTCCTGCAGTGACTCATCACCACGCAGCGCCGGGGAACGTGATGATCCCGGCGTGAATACCAGCCCGCTTGTACATCTTGATGCCGCTGTAGGGCATGCCCAGGATGCCGTCGTGGATCGCCCAGCTTCGGCCTCGAACGCTGTGCTGTGCGCCCGGCTGGCGGAATGGGGTGGAACCATCGAGGCTGCTGTGGAGCAGACCATCGGGCGCAAACGCGCGGTGTATCCATTCCATGCGGCCCAGGCCCATCAGGTAGTTGAAACCGAGACGCTCGAAGAGGATCGCGTTATGGTAGGCGAGGGGCTGGATGTAGAAGGCGTCGTGATGAAGCGCATCGATGAAGCGCTCGAGGATCGGCATGAGGTCACGCGTGAGCCTCAGCCCGCGGCGGACCTGGCCGGGAGCAAGCCCGGCCTGCATAGCACGGACCTCCTCGGCCGTGTTACGGCCTGCGGTACCGAACTCGGTTGGCGTGCCATCCGGGAGGCGGTCCGTGTCAAACCGCTCGCCAGCGGGATCGTTGACGACGAAAAGGAGCACTTCGATCTGGTTGGCCCTGGTATCTGCCAGTTGGAGGTATAGCAAGGGGTCTGGGGCAGAGACGCTGTGCTTCAGCCACAGCTCGACCGACCCGTCTCCAGCGTTGATGCTAAACAGCGACGCCCCGTCCTCATCGGCCAGTGTGTCAGGATCGATCCCGAAGCGCAACGTGATATCGAGGGGGACCAGGCTTCTGTAGGCCAGCTCTCGCCGTTCCCGGGGTAGGGCGTTGACCTGGCCAATGGTGTAGAGGTCCAGACCCGCGAGGACAGCATAGGGGTCCGCCAGGGTGCGGAGCACACAGCCCCTCATCGTCCGCGGTCCCGCATCGCCCTTTCTACCTCTCGCTGAGCGTCCCGTTTGGCAATGGCCTGCCGTTTGTCATACGCGCTCTTGCCCTTTGCCAGGGCGATTTCCAGCTTCGCCATGCCGTTCTTGAGGTACATCTGCAGCGGCACGATGGTGTGTCCGCTCCTCTCCACGTCCGCGATCAGGCGATCGATTTCGCGGCGATGGAGGAGCAGCTTTCGTGGTCGCCGTGGCTCGTGAGCAAAGTGGCGTCCTGCGGGCTTGTACGGGCCAATGTGGACATCAAGCAGCCACAGTTCATCCCCGCAGGGGCCCTCACGGGGGCGCACATAGCCCTCGCGCAGGTTGACCCGTCCTGCGCGAATGGCCTTGATTTCGGTGCCTCTCAGCACCAGGCCAGCCTCGTACCGCTCTTCAATGTGATAGTCGTGGAGGGCTTTTCGGTTGCGGGCTATGACCTTGATGGCGTCTCGACTCATCCCTCCCCTTCCAGAAGGATCTCCACCGCCCGCTCCAGCTGCGGGTCGTTCGCAGGGTCGGCCTGTCGCTCCTCTGCCGTCCAATCCACCTCGACGTCGGGGGCCAATCCCTCTCCCTGGATGCGCTGGTCGTCCGGTGTGAACCAGAGCGCCACAGTGACGCGAAGCTCAGACCCGTCGCTCAGGTTAAACGGGCGCTGAACCGAGCCCTTCCCGAGTGTAGGGGTGCCGACCAGGGGCGCCCTATCGTTGGCCTGCAGCGCCCCTGCGACGATCTCGGACGCGCTGGCTGATCCATTGTTGACCAGCACGGCCAGAGGGATCTCCTCGGCGATGTCACCAGAGCGAGCTCTGAACTCCCGCTCGGTGCCGTCGCTGAAACGCTCCACCGCCACAAGGCTCTCTCCGAGGAAGAGATCGGCCACATCAATCGCTTGATCAAGCCAGCCGCCAGGGTTCTGTCGCAGATCAAAGACGATGCCCACAGGCTCCTCGTCGAGCAGCTCTTGGAGGCCTTCCTCCAGGCGCTCGCTGGCGGTGGCGCTGAAGTCGTACAGTCTCACGTACCCCACGCCATCATCCCGCATCGTCACCTCGACGATGGGGATGTCCAGCCGCGCCCGAGTCACCAGTACGTCAAACGGCTCGCGCACCCCCTCCCGCTCCACGGTCAGGGCAACCGTGCTGCCTGCTGGCCCTCGGATCTTCCCGATGGCCGCGTAGAGCGCCATGCCCACAATCGATTCGCCATCTACGGCTATGACACGGTCCTCGGCTTCCAGCCCCGCCAGATCCGCCGGCCCGTCCTCGAAAGGCTCGACAATCCTGAGCATGCCCGACTCGTCCATGTCGACAAACGCCCCAATGCCCTCGAACCTACCGCTCGCGTCTTCCTCGAGGACCGCCGCTACGTCAGGCTCGATGAACGCGGTGTATCTGTCGTCCAGCGTGTCGAGCATGCCCCGGATCGCGGCATACGTGATCTGCCGCATGCTCGGCAGCTCCTCGTAGTAGTGGCGCTGCAACAGGCCCCACACCTCCCAGAACAGCTGGAAGGTCTCTTCTGTGTCGCTTCTAGGGGTGGGCAGGGGCAACGGCGTGGGAGACGGTTCTGCCGTGGGGTCAGGCAGGCCTTCCTCTGGCTCTGGCGAGAGGGATGGCACGGTGGTAGGGAAGGGCGCCGCTGCAGGCCGCGACAGCAGGCCGAATCCCTCCTCGGCCAGCAGGTAGCCGGAGCCCAGACCGGCAGCGAACGTGATCAGCACCAGCGTCAATACAATCAGGCTGACGATGATGAAGTTCAAGACAGTACGCAACGTCTTCTCCATAATCACTCCAATGCCAGGTAGGATACGGCCCGCTGCAGTTGTTCGTCCCCTGGCTCGTCTGTCTTTCTGATCGGTATATCGGGGGCAAGGCCTGTCCCAGCGATCTCCCGCCGGCTGGGGGTCAGCCAGACCGCCGTGGTGACGTGTACCGACGCTCCATTGGATAGGGCATAGATCTCCTGTACCGACCCCTTGCCGAAGGTCGCACTGCCCATCAATACCGCGCGATCGTGGTCCTGCAGTGCCCCAGCTAGCATCTCAGCGGCGCTCGCTGTCTTCTCGTCCACCAGCAGGACCAAGGGCAGCCCGACGTCCTGCTCGCCTCCGGCCCGCAGCGTCTTCTCCCCACCACGGCTTCTCTCGTGGAGAACGACCTCTCCGTCCGCCAGGAACAGGCTCGCCACCCCGACGGCCGAGTCCACCAGGCCTCCGGCGTTACCCCTCAGGTCCAGTATCAGCTCTCTCGCTTGCCTCCGCTGCAACTCTTCCACGGCCCTGGCCACCTCCGACGCCGTTCGCTCGGTGAACTGGCTCAGGGCGATGTATCCGATGTCGCGGGTCTCCAGGCGCCACACCACAGACGGCGTTTCGATGGTCTCCCGTGTAATGGTCAGATCCAGCTGCGTCGTAGGACGGGAAAGGGTCAACGTGACCGGCGTGCCCGCCTTTCCATGCAGCTTCGCCTCCACATCGCTCAAGTTCGCGCCAGCCCCAATCTTCTCCCCATTGATCGCGACCAGGATGTCACCCTCCCGGACACCCGCTCGCTCCGCCGGAGACGCGGGAAAGGGGTCCACCGCGATGTGCCCGGCAGAATCCTGCCACAGGGTCACCCCGATGCCCCCGAAGGATCCCCTCAGCTGGTCCTCCTCGAGCTCCCGGGATTCGGGCTCCAGGAATACGGTGTAGGGGTCGAGCAGCTCAAGGGAGCGCCGGATGGCGCCGTACGTTCGTGTCTCCACCGACGGTATGGGCCCGTAGAAGTCGGTCTCGATCCGGCGCCACGCCTCCCACAGGACCTGCGACTCCGGCGGCTGCCCCCGGCCCCAGCCTCCGAACTCAGCCGCCAGCACGTACACGGACAGACCTGCGACGTAGGCCAGCGCCAGGCAGACACCCAAGGCGGCCAGCAGCCGCAAGCGGAATCGTCCCTGTATCGAATCTGGCATCAGAGCTGGACAGCCAATCTCCGGAAGTGCGTCCCAGATATTCTAGCACGAAGCAACCTTGAAGCAAGTATCCGGGCCAGCTGCGGCGGTGTTTATGAGCCGAGTCATCACGCCCGCCATCGCCGCCCCGCCAGCGCGCGTCACCCGACCTCCGCAGGGGGGTCCGCGAAAGTCTATTGAGCCGGCTTGGCGTATTGTCCAAAGGCCGCTGACCGCGGGTCTTCCAAACAGGCTGCTAAGGCCGCGAAGGACACTGGGCTTGGCCATAGTGCCCATCCGACCTGGGAGCGATGCCAGAGGGTGGGTCGGGGGCCGCGCAGACCTTCTGGAAGCCGAGCCGGTGAACTCATGGCTGACGGTTCGCCTAAGCAAAATTAGCCGAACCCCGCAGCCGCCTACGCAACGCACAGCTTGCAGCGTGTCCGGTTGGCCGGACCCTGCGAAGAAGACCAAGATGGACGAGTGCGACTCGGACCCATCGGCACCGCGCGGAAAGGCCACGCGGATGTCGGGCTGTGGACAGCGAGCCCTAGCACCTTGAGGAATGCCCTCGCGCTGTACCCGAAAGGGATAGAGGAGATCCGGCGCCGTGTTCGAGGCGGCCGGTGGCGAGTGGGACTGCTGAAGAAGAGGGGAAAGGATGGTGCGGGCAAGGGATTGAAGTAAGTACTATACGCAATGTCACAGCTGGGTGCGGCAGTGCGTTCGAGAAGAAATGCGCGTCGCGGTGGGGAGTCGGCTGCGCGTAGTAATGGCCGCGCGGCCACGGAATGAGCTGCAAGTAGGGGTCCCGTTTACCGAAGTGTACTATGCGAAAATTGGTTTGCTCTCTCCGTGAGTAGGCCGGGTGTGGCAGCCGCTGGGCCTGCACTTAGCGGGTCCGTTGCGCGAGGGCTATTATGGGCTATCCAACGCAAGACCATTGATGGCGACGGGGAGGCCGCCATTGACGGTTTGGGGCAGGCCAGGTAAGATGTGAGAGATCGTCGCTGAGGGGATCTGCGGGGAGGCACTGCCTCTGGAAGAGACAGGAGTCGACAAGTGCACCAAGGTCAGGCCGCGGGCGAGCCCGGTCGAAACCCTGATATCCGCTATCTGTTGGGCTGTTGCCTACAGCGCCGCTGGCAGCAAGAGGCGGTGCGCTGCCCGCTGGCAGCGGAGGCGACGGCCGATAGGGCCTGGGAACGTCTGATTGCGCTCGCGCGCCGCGAGGGCGTCGCCCCCCTACTCTACCACGGGACCCGCCCCCCCGCCCCCGGACTGCTCCCGGATTGGGTCCTAGAAGAGCTGCACCTGGACTATGTGAGAACCGCCCGAAAGAACACGCTGTGGTTCACCGGACTGGAGGAAGCGCTCCGTCTCCTGGCCCAACAAGGCGTTCCGGTGATTCTCCTCAAGGGAGCGGCATTGGCCGAGGGCCTGTACGGCAACCTTGCCCTGCGCCCGATGGCGGACATCGACTTGCTCGTACACGAGCGGCACGTGCCGCTTGCCTTGGAGTCGCTCTCGGACCTGGGCTATCGATACTCCGGGGACTCCAATCTGCAGCCGCAGGATGTCCATGCCAATCAGCTGATGCTGCGCGGGCCCGAACCCATCGCGGCACTGATCGAGGTCCACTGGGCCCTATTCTGGTTCCCGTATTACCAGCGCTCTGTCTCTGACGAATGGTTGTGGAGCACCGCACGCGCCGTCCGCGTCGGAGATGTCTCCGCGCTAGCCCTGGGACCAGAGGCTCTATTGCTCCATCTGTGTGGCCACTTACTTCATCATTACGGAGGCGACGGGGGCCCATTCAGGCTTCTCTGGATTCACGACGTGGTGGAGTTCATACAGCGTCACGGCTGCGAAGTCGACTGGGAGATGCTGATTGAACAGGCGCGGGACTCGGACCTGGTGCTGGCGCTCAGACAGGTCTTCGATCAGCTTGCCGATGAGTGGGGCGCGCCGATCCCTGCAGAGGTGCTGGGGCGGCTGCGCGCGCAGGTTCCCGCGGCGACTGAGGTACGAGCTCGCTCCTGGCTAGCGGCAACTAACGTTTCGATGCGGCGCTACCCAATGGCTAGCCTGGCCGCCCTACCCGACTGGCGCTCCAAGACAGCCTACCTCTGGAACGATTTGCTGTTCCCCTCCAGGGCCTTCATGGTGCGCCGCTATGCCATAAGGCACCCCCTTCTGGTGCCCTTGTACTACCCGCACCGTTGGATTTCGGGGTTGGCCAGGGAGCTGGCCCTCCGACGAGCCACTTCACCTCCTGGCGCGCCGCCTGAGTAGCAGCACCATCCGCCCAGTGGGCCCGGAACTGCCCGCCCTGTGATGCCCTCGGCTCTCGTGGATGCCAGAGCAGCGCCTCCGCCGAAGCCTACTCCGGCACGAGGCGCAGCGCAGGATCGCCGAGCAACACGTATCCCCAGCGCACGTCCTCCGAGCCGCCCTCCCGCAAGGCCGTCAACCAGGCATCACCTAGTCTATGCCCTTCCCCTACCGCCCTGTAGAACGCCCTCAGGAACGGCTCTTGCTCGCCTGACGTCGTCTCGCCTACCGGTCCCAGGAACGCCGCTACGCCTCCCCGCGGCTCGCGAAGCCAAACCTCCGCCATCGAATCCTGGGTCGGATGGACGAAATGAGCTGCCAGACAGGTCCAAGCCACGACGACCGCCGGCTGTCGCCAGCTGCCGCTGTCGTCGAGCCGTAGCAGACCGTCATCGCACAGCACCGTCAGACTCCCGTGCCCCGTGTAGTTCAGCCACACTGAGCCCCGTCGCAGCGCCGCCAACAGATCGGCTCGGCTTCCCTCCTCAGCCACGTCGATTCGCCCTGCCATCGCTCCAGTCGGCAATGCCTGGACGATCCTGCCGGCCAGCTCGGCGAACTCGGCCTCGTCGTCACTGACGACCAGCGCGCGCAACGTGTTCTGATTCGTCTCCCATTCAATCGTCTTCTCTATCATGGCCTGCAGCTCGTCGGACGACGTGGCGGGAAGGCGGCCCACTGCAACACGCAGCTGACCGTCCGCATCCGTGCCCAGAAGGCCATCGGCCGGGGTCTCCCCCAGGGTCGCCGTGCGCGTGAACGGTGTCTCTACTCTCAGAGACCCGACCTCAGGGTGGTAGCCCCCCGGCTGGGCTGTTGCGTCCCCTACCACCAGAAGGTACCGTAGAGAGGGGATCTGGTCCACCAGATGCCGCACGGCCTCGGGGTCTGGGACGCCCGTACCGAGGCTGTCGCGGACGGCACGCACATCGACGACTGCCGCCACGTGCCCCTCGCTGCGCCTGTGGGCCAGAAGCGATTCCAAGGTTGTGTGGAACGGAGCCGGCGCAATGGCCAAGTAAGTCGTCCCGCCCAGGGCCTCAAGGTCTAGAACCGTGGCGGGCCGCACGCTCTCTGGGGAACGAGCCTCATCGGGTACCCCGATCCAGTAGCGGTGCCCAGGCGACACAGCTACGACGTCGTCCGATTCCGTCGGCCCCAGATCCGTGGGACCTAGCGGTTCCGTCACATCAATGACGCGAGCCC
>JASFVG010000176.1:0-9155 GCA_050049955.1 Anaerolineae bacterium
TCTGGCGCATGAGTTGGATGGCTTGAACGCGCGCCGAAAAATGATGTGCGATCAGGTGGAACGCGGTGCCGAGGCTCAGATCGAGCGCGATCCAATGCTGCTCGACCAGGCCGCTCTCGTGCTCAGTCATCCCGCCTGGCCAGGCGGCGTGATAGGTATTGTCGCCGGACGGTTGGCGGAGCGATACCATCGGCCGACGATTCTCTTGTCGGCGCCGCCCGGCGAACTCGCCCGCGGATCGGCGCGCTCAGTCCCTGGCTGCGACGTCAGTGCCGCCATCGCTGCCCAGGGCGCGATGCTCGAGGGCTTCGGGGGCCATCCCATGGCGGCCGGGCTGAGCATCGAGCCCGAGCGCATACCTGAGTTTCGCCGTGCACTCTCCAGGGTAGTGCGAGCGACGTGCGGTGAGGCTCTGGAGGCAGGCCCTGCCCTGCAGATAGACGGCTATGTCGATCTGTCGGAGCTATCGCTTGGGTTCGTCGAGCAGTTGGAGAGGCTGTCGCCCTTCGGAGCCGGCAATCCCCCCTTGACGTTGGCTACGAGGGGCCTCACGCTGAAGGGCTACACAACGCTAGGCCGGCTCGAGGAGCACCTGAAGGTTGACGTCGAGGGCCGAGAGGGCGGGTGTCGATCGGTGCTCTGGTGGAGAGGTGAGGCGTCCGCGCTGCCCGGAGGCCCGTTCGACCTTGCCTACTCAGCGCGCGCCACCGACTACCGTGGCCAGCACGAGGTGCAGGTTGAGTGGATCGATGCGCGTCCGATCGGTGAATCGGTAGCAGCGGTGGGAGCGCGGTCTTCAGCGGTAGAGGTCGTCGACTACCGGGGGATCCTGGATTATCGCGGACAGCTGGATCGTCTGCGAGCAGGGGGGGATGTTCTGGTTTGGCGAGAGGGGGACGCCGAGGTCATAGGCCGCGATCGGTACGAACTGGAGGACACCGATGGGGCGGCGAAGGCACTGGCGATCTGGTCCACACCGCCCGGGCCGCGTGAGCTGCGCGAAGTGCTCCTTCGGGTCTCGCCGAAGCGCGTCTTTCTGTTTGGCGTCGATCCGGGGCTCGATCAGCCTCGGCAGTTCCTGATGCGCCTCGCTGGACTGGTCAAGCGAGCGATACGCGCCGAGGGAGGGCGGGCTAGACTATCGATCTTGGCGGCAGCGACCGCTCAGCGGGAGGTGACGGCCCGAGCGGGCGTTCGTTGGTTGGCCGCTCGCGGCGATGTCGTCGTGGTCGAGGAGCAGGGCGACGAGATCTGGCTTGCACGTGCGGGAAGTGATGTCGCGGAGGACCAAACCCCATCCGCTAGCTGCGCCAACAGTGATGTAGCGCAGGCTGAGGCCCGTCTCGCATCGCTCCTGCAGGATACGCGGGCCTACCGCAGGCACTTCACGCGCGCTGACGCGGAGACGCTGATCAACACTCTCTTGTCAGACTAGGCCCCGCCAGCGACGCGGGTCTTGGTCTACTCACCAAGCGAAGGACGAATCCTGGGACGAGCGGGCCAAGCGAGGGGGCAGTGATGATACGCATTCTGACGGGTGATGAGGTTCGGGAAGCCCTGCCGATGCGCCAGGCCATCGAGGTGGTGAAGGCTGCTTTTGCTCAGCTCTCGACTGGACGGGCGGACGTGCCACTTCGCACCGCCCTCGAGGTGCCGCGCCACGACGGGGTCACACTGTTCATGCCCGCTTACCTGTCCGGCGACAATGCGATGGCCATCAAGATTGTCTCGGTCTTCAACGAGAACCCCGACAAAGGGCTGCCCCTCATCCACGCCCTGGTCGTTGTCGTGGATGCCGAGACAGGCGAGCCAGACGCTGTCATGGATGGCACCTACCTGACTGCGCTCCGTACGGGGGCCGCCTCTGGCGCAGGTACCGATCTGCTGGCGCGGGACAATGCCAGAGTGGCGGCCATATTCGGCGCTGGTGTGCAAGGACGCACGCAGCTGGAAGCGGTCTGTGCAGTGCGGCCCATCGAGGAGGCCTGGATCTATGACATCGCGCCGGACCGCCGGGAGACCTACGCCCGCGAGATGGGCGAACGGATCCCGGTGCGCGTACGTGTGGCTGCGAGCCCTGCCGAAGCCGTCGCTCGTGCCGATGTGATCTGCACCGCTACCACTTCGCATCGTCCGGTCTTCGACGACTCCGACGTCCGTCCCGGCACGCACATCAATGCCGTCGGTGCCTACACGCCGGAGATGCAGGAGATACCGCCGGAGACCGTCCTACGCGCCAAGGTGGTTATCGACCATCGCGAGGCTGCGCTAGCGGAGGCCGGCGACCTGTTGATCCCTATGGAGCAGGGGTTGATGAGCAAGGACCACATCTTCGCGGAACTCGGCGAGTGTACGGCTGGTATCAAGCCGCGAAGAGAGTCGCCGGGGGAGATCACGCTCTTCAAGTCAGTGGGTGTGGCCGTTCAGGATGTGGCCGTGGCCAGCGCCGTGCTCGAGGCGGCTGACAGGGTTGGCCTCGGAACGCGGCTGGCCCTTTAGGAACCGCGGCAGATGGTGACCCGACCGAACGGCCTATCCAGCGCTCGCGATTCGCTCGCTACAGTCGCTGACCAGCGTTCGCGTAAGGGATGAATCTGGCTTGTTGCGCCAGTCACACTGGCTCCACGGTTCGATCGCGCGTCTTCAGCGCAGGCAGGCGTCCCCCAGTCGTCCGGCCTGGAGGGTTGCGGATGCTTCGGCGGTGAGGGGCCTGGTGAATAGATGACCGTCCAGTGGGGCTGTCTCGGGTGTCGGGTCCAGCGGTTCAGCGGCTCTGTGCTGGGCAATCTGGAGCCAGGGGTCCTGGCCAACGGGGCGTTCGGTGGCGCGTGGAGCAGCTTTCTTTCCGTCTTGGTTCGCCTGTTCGCTCTGGTTGTCCTACTTTTTCTGGCTGTGGTGTTCCTTCGGGTAATGCTCGGACTGAAGATAGAGCAGCGCCGCAGAAGGAGGCTGCTCGCCACGGAGAGCATCTCTGCGCTGACGCCATCCGAGTTCGAGGCTTACGTAGGGCTGCTGTTCAGGAAGGCCGGCTATCGGGTGCGGCGAACGGGGGGCAGCGGTGATGCCGGCGTTGATCTGGTCGTGCATCGCGGCGGTAGGACGACCGTCGTGCAGTGCAAGCGGTATGAGGACAACGTTGGACCCAGCACCGTCCGAGAGCTGATCGGGACAATGACGAATGTGGGGGTCGACCACGGGTTCCTGGTCACCACGAGCCGGTTCACGGCCGGCGCGGAACGCGAAGCAAAGAAAGCGCCCTACTCGATTGACCTTGTCGATGGGCGGAGACTTGTACGCTGGGCCAGGAGGTACGGTCTACTTGCTGACCTGAGGGCGTCGCAGGAAGACGATGGCCCTGGTTGAGGAGGGAGCAGTCTTGAACACAATGGAGACAGCGGCTGCAGTCGTCATCGGCGGCGGAGTGATGGGAGCGAGCACAGCCTATCACCTGGCGAAAAGGGGCTGCAAGGACGTGCTGCTTCTGGAGCGGGAGCAGCTCTTCGGTACCCAGGCCACTGGCAAGTGCGCTGGTGGCATTCGCTACCAGTTTGGTACCGAGATCAACGTTCGGCTCTCGCAGCTGAGCCTGCCCATGCTCCATCGCTTCGAGGACGAGCTAGGACAACCGATTGACCTGAGAATGTGCGGATACCTGTTCCTGCTGACTGAGCCGCGGGACGTGGAGGCATTCCGCGGGAACGTCGACATGCAGGGCCGGCTTGGAGCGGAGACGGAGTGGTTGACGCCTTCCGAGATCGCAGAGCTGGTTCCCGATATCGACCTGCGGGGCGTTCTGGCCGGCACCTTCAACCGCGGCGACGGCCTGGCGGACCCCAACAGCGTGGTGCAGGGGTACGTATCCGGCGCGGCTCGTCTGGGAGCAACGCTTCGGACAGGCGTGGAGGTGGTCGATATCCAAGTTGAGAACGGTCGCGTACGTGGCGTCGTCACTGACCAAGGAACCGTGTCGACGCCCGTCGTCGTCAATGCCGCCGGGCCGTGGGCCGGCGTTGTAGGAGAGATGGCGGGCCTGGAGATACCCGTGGTGCCTCTGCGCCGGCAGATCGTCGTCACGGGCCCCTTGGCTGCCGTGCCGGACAACTTCCCCTTCGTTATCGATTTCGCCAAGTCCCTCTACTTCCATCCCGAGGGAGAGGGCATTCTCACCGGTATGTCGAACCCCGATGAGACGCCCGGCTTCGACCAATCCGTTGACAAGGCGTGGGAATTGGTACACCTGGCCGCCGCCATGGAACGGCTGCCGCTCCTCGAGGCGGCGAGCCTGGCCAACCGCTGGGCCGGACTGTACGAGGTCTCGCCAGACGCACACCCGATCCTTGGACGCGTTCTCGGCCTAGAGGGCTTCTACTGTGTCAACGGGTTTAGCGGTCACGGGTTCATGCACGGTCCGGTCTGTGGCCTGCTGCTGGCCGAGGAAATCCTGGATGGGGCGGCTCACACCCTCGACATCGCCCCCCTGCGTCTGGACCGATTCGAAGACGGAAGGGAGATCGTCGAGTACAACGTGGTGTAGGTGGCCTGTAACCGGCACCTGGTGAACACCACGATCTCACAAGCGTCGCTCGAGACCCGCAAGCGTGCCGCACGTTCGCTCAGGACGGGGGAACGTGCCTCCAGCGGATCATCGACGCCAGTGTGATGGATTCTGGCTTCCACGCGTCAGCAGAGCGTGAGTGCCCCTGGGCCAGGTTGCGGATCCAGGCAGTCGGGCCCGACGATGGTCGCCGCTTCAATCCTCCCTGGTTGCTGCGATGCACTTGACAAGCGCGGTGATATGTAGTATACTATAGATATATCACCGATATACTCCCAACGATCTCTTCGTCTTCTTGGCCAAGTTCGCCGGCGCTGCCTAACCGGCGTCCACTTTGGCCGCCAATGGTCTGTCAATGAGAATAAGGGCCTCTGCGCGTGCGTTTGAGTGAGAAGGCATACCGGCTCCTGAAGGAGAAGGTGCTCACGCTGGAGCTTCCCCCCTCCGCCGTGATCGATGAATCCGCCCTGATGGAGGAGCTGGATCTGGGGCGAACGCCGATCAGGGAGGCGCTACAGCGGCTCGACTCCGAGGGCCTGGTCAACATCGTCCCCCGCCGTGGCACCTTCGTCAATGACATCAGCATTACCGATCTCCAGCGGATCTTCGAGCTGCGCATTGCCCTCGAGGGGTTCGCCGCGCGCCTTGCCGCTCAGCGGATCACCACAGACCAGATCGAAGAGATGGAGTCCGTCCTACGGGACCTGGAGGTCGTGTGTGACGGAGACCGAGACTATCCTCGCCTGATGGACATTGACAGTCGTTTCCACAGACTGCTCTACGCTGCCGCTGACAACGAGTTCCTGTACGAGACATTGGATCGCCTGTACGACCTTAGCCTTCGCCTGTGGCATCTCGTCCTGAACCGGCTCGAGGGCGTCAGGTACTCCATCGAGCAGCACCGCAGGGTCATCGAGGCTCTCAGGGACGGCGACGAGGCCGAGGCGGAAGCGCTGGTGCAGCAGCACATCGTGGAGTTCCAGCAGAAGATCAAGGCGGTCCTGTGACGTTCGCGCTGTGGGTGGCCGCGGAAGCAGCCGCGGCCTTCAACGGCGTCGTCTGCACCTAAACAACCTGTGCGGCGAAGGAGTCCCCCTATTGGGGGACGGAACGGGGAAGTCCGGTGAAAGGCCGGCGCTGTCCCGCAACTGTGATCCAGTTCACTGCCTCAACTGGTCAGCCAGAGAACCGCCCTTCGACCGGATGGTGGACCTCCGAGGAGAGGGAGCAGATCGCACTGCGCGCGCGCTGTCCCACGGCAAACGATGCTTGCGTTCGCAGGACGCCTGCTCCCTTTCTGTTTGTGGGGGGCCTGAAGAACCAAAGCCGTCCATCCGTGGCGTCACGACGGAACGAGCGGACGGTGCCAAAGGAGCAACAGTGTCAGAAACAACAGTGCAGTCAGTCTACTTCGATGAACCTGGCAAGCGCAACACTGCTCGCACGCTGGAGGTTGCGAAGGCGCGGGCAGAGGAGCTGGAGATCCGCACCATTCTGGTCGCCAGTACGTGGGGGGACACAGGTGCCCAGGCAGCTGAGGTGTTCCAAGGTTTCGATACCGTCATCGTGTCGCACTCGACGGGGTTTTCCGGCCCCAACGTCCAGGAGCTTAACGAGGAGAATCGGGAAGCGATTGAGGCGGCCGGCGCCAAGATCCTTACGTGCCAGCACGCTTTCGGTGGGGTCAACCGAGCCATTCGCCGACAGTTGGGCACCTACCAGACCGATGAGATCATAGCCTACACCCTGAGAACGTTTGGCGAGGGCATGAAGGTCTGCTTCGAGATCGCCCTCATGGCCGCCGATGCCGGTCTGGCGACCGTGGGAGAGCCGTGCATTGCGATCGCCGGAAGTGGGCACGGCGCCGATACCGCCGTCGTCCTTGTCCCCGCCCATGCACAGCAGTTCTTCGATCTTCACGTGATGGAGGTGCTGGCAAAACCCCGCCTTGCCGATTTCGGCAGGAGCAGCAAGAAGCGCGCGAAGGAGGCTCTAGCAGAGCCGAGCTAATGGGAACCTTGAGGGGCCAGTCTTGGACTTGGACCACTTGCTCAACCTGACTGAATTCCGGCTGAGGGTGACGCGCTTACAGGAGGAGGCAGAGCATGGAGACCTGGGTCACGAAAGATCTAGCCACCTACGCCGTTGAGACGCAATTCGAGGACTACCCTCACGAGGTTGTTGAAAGGGCCAAGATACTTATCTTGGACAGCATCGGATGCATGTTTGGCGGTTGCCAGACCAACCTCGGCGAGGGCATCCTGACCCCGATCAGGAGTATGGGCGGGGCCGAGGAGGCGACCATCGTTGGCGGTGGGGTGCGCGTCCCAACTATTCAGGCTGCATTTGTCAACGGGACGACCGCGAATGCCCTCGACTACGACGACACCTTGCTCGGCATTGGCCATCCGGGCGCATCCGTGATACCCGCTGCTCTGGCGATAGGCGAGTGGACGAATGCATCGGGTGAGGATGTGCTCAACGCAATTCTAATCGGGTATGACGTCGGCGATCGCATCGGCCTGGCCATACAGCCGACCTACGAACGGCTCCAGAACGTCTGGGGCGTTGGTACCTGGCAGACCTTCGGGGCCGTTGCTGCTGCCGCGAAGATGCTGAACCTTGATCTGAAGCAGACCCTGAATGCCTACGGGGTGGCAGGCGCCACGGCACCATTGCCAAACACGCAGAAATGGGGCTGGGCTCTCGAGGAGCGACCGATTCACTGGGTCAAGGAGCCCACGGGATGGCCGTGCTGGACTGGTACGACTGCGGCTGTCCTGGCCAAGCATGGCTTCATCGGGAACAACTACATCCTGGATGGCGACAACGGTTTCTGGATCATGGCTGGCTCCGACCAGTGCGACTACGATAGGATGACTGAGGGTCTTGGAAGCGCCTACGAGGTCGTCGACAACATTGCGATCAAGCCCTATTCGTCCTGCAGGTGGCAGCACGCCACACTGGACTGTGTGAAGCAGCTGAAGACGGAGCACAACCTGGGGCCAGAGGACGTGGAAGAGGTCGTGGTACATTCGTTCGCTTGGGTGAAGACCCATGAGCTCTACGGGCCGGCGGACATGGTGGATGCTCAGTTCTGCATCCCCTACACAGTCACCATGGTGTTGCTTGGGCTTCACCCCGGACCGGCCTGGTACACGGACGAGAACCTGAAGAGCGAAGAGGTACTTGAGCTGTCGAAGAAGGTGAGGGTGGAGGTCGATCCCGAGCTAGACAAGGCCTATTTCGACCGGGATCAGCTTGCCGCCCGGGTGGAGATCACGACGCGGCGAGGCGGCAAGTTCGAGACGTTTGTCGATGTCCCGACCGGAGACCCCCGCAACCCCCTGACTGTCGAGGAGATAGAGGACAAGTTCCGGAACCAGGCCCTCTACTCCCTGGACGAGGAAGAGGTTGAGGACGCGATGGGGATGATTGCCGATTTCGAGAACCTTGACTCCGTATCGGGCTTGATGTCCCTGCTTGCAGGGTAGCACGGGTTCGTGGGCGGTGAATGGCTGCATCGCCAGTCGCCGCGTCCACATCGATGTGACGGGCAGAGAGGGAACACGAAATGGTCAACTTCTTTGAGATCGTTAGGCGGGCGCTAGAGGGCCCGTACTACACCGAGAAAGACTTCGATATGAAGATCCTGGTCCCGAAAGTCAGGGAGGTCGTCGACAAGTACGATCTTCAATACGACCCGGTGAACCCGATTCCGGACGACGACATGCTGGCGGACAAGGTGTTCCAGGCTGGTGTCGAGCTGTATGCCGCAGTGGGAACCTATTGCACCGATACCAGCCGGGTGATCCAGCTGACCGAGGAGGAGATCCTGGAGGGTCTCAGGGATGCCCCCAAGGCGCCGGTGTTCGGCGAGGGGAGCGACAGGGGGACCCTGGTCGGTCGCCGCCCGGAGAGCGACACCCCGCCCTGGTGTTTCCTGGGAGCGGGCGGCGCCACGTGCAGCAACGAGGATGTCTACGTCAGACTGGTTGAGGGCTACGGGCGGAATCCCTTGGCCGATTCGATCACTTGCCCAAACCTGGCGACCATCGGTGGCATGTCGACCCAGGCCGGTTCGCCGCTGGAGCTGCTGGCCTGCATCCGCGCGGTCGAGCTGGGGCGCGCGGCGCTGCGACGCGCGCAGCGGCCAGGGCTCCCCATCATGAACTCCATCTCCACAGCGGTGACCGACGCTGCCAAGATTGGGGGCAGCCAGTTTGGACTGCGGGATTCCGACGGTTGGTTGATCGGTTCGATAGCCGAGCTCAAGATATCCTTTGAGCGCTTGAACGAGGTCGCTTACGTGCTTGCGCGAGGTGGGCAGATCGTCGGCGAAAGCGGGACGCTCCTTGGCGGCTTCGCTGGGGGCCCTGCCGGCGTGGCCGTGGTCAAGGTGGCCTATCACCTGCAGACCATCCTGATTCTGAGGGCCAGCGCGCATCTCACCTTCCCCATTCACATGCGTGGATGGAACACCAGTCAGCAGTTGCTCTGGCCCCACAGTATCGGCACCCAGGCCATCAGCCGCAACAGCCACTTACCTGTCTTCCACTACGCCTACTGCGCGGCCGGTGCCATGACCGAGATGAATCTC
>JASFVG010000177.1:0-9129 GCA_050049955.1 Anaerolineae bacterium
CTGGGCTGTCCTTCCAGCAGCGTCCGCAATGCACACTGGACATTTACCTCATCATCGGCGACCAAGACGCGCATAGTCCTCCACCACTGCTCGAAGGGAATTGCCGGAAGCGCAGCGACATCCCCATGTCCGTCCCAGAACCAGCCGCTCGCCCCCAACGCTCCAGGCCCTCCCACCATCCTACCGACCGGCTCCACCGAGTCCCTCCATCCGAACCCAGCATAACAAGAAAACTCTCCGGGCGCATCGGGCACCCGGAGAGTTTCCGTATCCTATAGCTATAGGATTCTATTCCCGTTCGGCCATAGGACCGATCAGGTCACGAGTCCCTCCCTCAGCGCGAGGGCGATCGCCTCGGCGCGATTCGAGACACCCAGCTTCGACAGGATGCTGCTGACGTGGGTGCGGACTGTAGTGACGCTGATGAACAACCGATCGCCGATCTGCGGGTTGCTGAGCCCTTCGACCACTAGCGCCAGCACCTCGCGCTCGCGCGGTGTCAGGTCGTGCCCTGGTTTCGGGCCCAGCGTACCAGCGCGCGTCGCGTGGATCAGCGCCTGCGCTGCCTCCGGCGCCAGTGTTGGGCGCCCGGCGAACGCCGCCTGGATCGCCTCCGTCAACTCGTCGACGGAGACGCCCTTGAGCAGGTAGCTGATCGCCCCGGCCTGGATCGCGTCCTGCACCAGGTCCTTCTCCTGGAAGCTGGTCAGTGCGACGATCTGCACCTCGGGCCACCGTTCGCGGATCGCCCGAGTGGCCGCCACGCCGTCCATTCTGGGCATCACCAGGTCCATCAGGACCACATCGGGCCGGAGCTGCTCGCACCGCAGGAGCGCCTCCTGCCCATCCCTGGCCTCGCCAACCAGCTCCAGGTCCGGGCTGACCCGGATGAAGGTCGCCAGGCCCGTTCGTACCATGCTGTGGTCGTCGACGATGAGCACTCGGATTGGCCCCGGCCTATTCATATCCGGTGTCTTCATCAGCTCCTTCCTCCCTATCGAGCGCAGGCCAGGTGACGGTGACTCTGGTGCCTTGCGCGGCCTCGCTCTCGATCTCCAGCCCGGCGCCGATCGATGCGGCCCGCTCCCGCATGATGCCTATTCCCAGATGCTCGCGCGAGACTGCCTCCGGGTCGAACCCAAGCCCGTCGTCGCGGATGTCGAGCCTGACACGCCACATCTGGGGCGTACCCGGCCCTGGCAAGCATTCCAGGTCCACGTCGACCCGGCTAGCCTGCGCGTGTTTGGCCACGTTGTTCAACGCTTCCTGTGCGATCCGGTACAAGGCCACGTGAACGTCGGCTGGCAGCTCGAAGTCCTGCGCGGTGCAATCAGGCCCGACCGTCACTGCGACCGGGACCCCCTCCCGTCCGCTGACGGCCTGCCCCAGCTGGCGAAGCAGGTCCCTCATACTCGTCTCCACCAGGGCCGCGGGACGAAGCTCCATCAAGAGGCCACGCATCTCCGCCAGCGCCCCCCGACTTAACTGCTGGAGCTTGTCCAGCAACTGCTCCCCCTCCACCTCGCTGCTGTGCCACACCTGCGGAAGCGTCTCCGCGATCAGGCTGGCCGAGAACAGCGTCTGGCTTACAGCGTCGTGCAGGTCCCGGGCCAACCGCTGCCGTTCCTCCACCACCGCCAACTGTCGAGCCTTCTCCGAAAGCGACCTGATCTCCTCCGTCCGTTCTTCTACCTGCCTCTCCAGCTCGCGGCTGCGGGTCTCAATGTTCATCACCCGCTGCCGGTAGACTCCCACTCCAAACAGAACCACCGCCAGAGCCGCGAGTCCCCTGAATGGCCACGTCTGCCAGAGCGGTGGCTCGATGGTGATTTGGATTGCTGCCCCGTCCTTATTCCACACGCCGTCGCTGTTCGCGGCCCTGACCCGGAAGACGTAGTTCCCTGGCCTTAGGTCTGGATAGTCGGCATAGCGGCGCGTGCCGGCGTGCACCCAGTCTCTGTCCAGCCCCTCCAATCGATAGGCATACTCGTTCTTCTCCGGCATAGTGTAGTCGAGGGCTGCGTACTCAAACGACAGGAAGTTGTCCTGATGCGGTAGCCGAATGTGGTGCTCCGAGGAGAGATCCGTGTACCTAGGCTCGTTCGAAACACTAAGGCTCGTGACGGCCACGGGAGGAGGATGAAGATCCTCCCGAACCCTCCGGGGGTCGAAGATGTACAGACCGTCAGAGCCACCAAAGACCATCTCGCCGGTCTGGCTTCGAAGGCAGGTGCCAGGCTCCACCATCCCCAGGCTCAGCACGCCGACCCCGTCGCGCCTGTCGTAGCTGCGGAAGGACTCGGTCCGCGGGTCGAATCGGGACAGCCCTTTCACGGTACTCAGCCACAGATACCCGCCGTCGTCAGCGGCAATGCAGCCGACCATGTCGGCCTGCAGTCCATCTGCCTCTCGATAGTGCCTGACGCTCCCCGTGGCCCGATCGTATCGGTTAAGTCCCCCAGCTCCCGTGCCGATCCATACAGGTCCCTCTTCGCCTGGATCCTGATAGATGGCCAGCACCTGATCGTGGCTCAGGCTGTCCGCGCTAGCCGGATCGTGCCGCAGGTGAGTGAATCGGTCCCTCTCCACGCCCCACAGATTGATCCCCCCATAGATCGTACCCGCCCACAGGACGCCGCTGGGGTCCACGAAGAGCGAGGAGATGGCATGGCTGCTGAGGGTTCCGTATCGCCACCAGTGGTCGGGATCGCGCCAGAATTGGGGGAAGTGCTCCACAGACGTCCTATCTGGCGCCAGTCGGTAGAGGCCATCGCCGCTCGTGCCGATCCACAGGTTCCCTGCAGGGTCCTCGGCAATAGCGCTCACCCCAGCCCCCAGCTGCTCGTGGTGGATGAAGGACTCGGTAGCTGGATCGAACTGTTCCAGCCACCCATTGCTCGTCCCCACCCACAACATTCCGGCGCGATCCGCAAACACAGCGCCCACGCTGTCGGTGCTCAGGCTGGAAGCGTCCTGAGGATCGTTCCGATAGACGCTCACGCGGCCCGCCTGGCGGTCCAGCCTGTTGAGACCCCCGGTGAACGTCCCGATCCACAGCACCCCGCGTGCATCCTCTTCCACCGCCAGGATCTTGCTGTCGCTCAGGATAGGGGGCTGAGGGTCACTCAGAAGTCCCGGGACATCCAATGAGTAGGAGCGCGCTACCGGAGGATCCTGGTGTTTGCGGTAGAGCGCGAACTGACCCTCCCTCCGGTTCGATCTACTCACCCCATTTGACGTGCCCACCCAGAGCACGCCGGAACGGTCCTCAAACAGCGACACGACCACGTCGTCGCCCAGGCTCTCCGGGTCTTCCGCGTCGTTCCGGTGGCGGTGGAAGCGGTTCTGCTCTCGGTCGAACCTGTCGAGCCCGCGCATCGTGCCGACCCAGAGCGTGCCGCCACTGTCCTCGAGGATAGACAGCACCGTGTCGTCGCTCAGGCTACCAGGGTCATCGGGGTCGTGCCAGTAGCGGACAACAACCCCCGAAGAGCGATCGAGCTGGTTCAGCCCTTTGCCAGTTCCGACCCACAACGCGCCGTGGCGGTCCTCGAGGATCGCGCTGACACGATCGTCGCTCAGACTCGTCGGGTCCTGCGGTTCGTGGTGGTAGGGAGCGAAGGCACCCGTCTCCCGGTCAAGCCCGTACAGCCCGGCCACTGTTCCGATCCAGAGGGTGCCCTCCTGGTCCTCATAGATCGCCTGGACAGCGCTCTCCGTCCGCGCGCTCCAATCGTCGGACACGTCCGGCTTGGGCTGGGTGGAGTGGACGATCTCGCCCGTGGCGCGATCGTAGCCGTACAGACCGTGCCAGAACCCGGCCCAGATTGTGCCCGAGGCATCTTCGTGAATCACGTACACTTGTCCCCGGGTGTCGACGTGGACGAACGTCCCGCTCGATCGGTCAAACCTGTCCAGGCCGCCCCCTCCTCCGACCCACAAATCGCCGTCGCTATCCTCGTACACCGCGTATACGTCGTCAAACCGGATCGACGCTGCGTCGCCGGGGTCCTCCCTGTATACCGCGAATTCGTACCCGTCGAAGCGATTCAGTCCGCTATCAGTGGCAATCCAGATGAAGCCCTGCCGGTCCTGGGCGATGTCGCGCACGACGGGGAACGAGAGCCCGTCCGCTGTCGTGATCCTCTCGAACCCTAGTTCTGGCGGCACGCCTGGGTCGGCCTGAGCAGCGCGTGCGGAGAGGGGGCGACCGGCAGCCAGCGCCAGGGCAGCCGGGACTATTCGGAGCAGGCCTGCAACATATGCCTTCATCACAACCCTCGAGGATGCAGAGTGAGTTATCCTATCATGCATCACCTCGCCACGCAATCACCGTACGCACCGTCGATGTAGGGCGGGTCTGCCACCCCACTCATATGCGGATCATTGGGCGGGGCGATAAGGATCCCTCAGAACCAAACCGCCCCCGACCCAGGTTCCAAGGGTCGGGGGCGGCTGCCACCTGCGCAATCGCCTAGCGGTGGCGAGCTACCACTCCACCACTGTATACGGAACGAGCCCTGTCGCCATCTCAACCACTTCCGGCTCCATCCGGTACAGCCGGAACAGGTGATCCGCACCGTCAGGGATCATCTGCTCGACCATCGGGTTGTCCTGCTTGAACTGCCCCTGGATCGCCTCGTCTTCCTCGGCGAACATCCTTCCCCTGATTCGCGCCTGCGAGTTCTCCTCCAGTTTGCACCACACCACCTCGACCTGCGGATGGCTGTCGATCTCGGCAACCTTGCGGGTCGTACAGAAGGTGAAGAAGTAGAGGGAGTTGTCGTAGACCGTGTGCATCCCGATAGGTCTGACGCGTGGCGCGCCGTCGACGCCCACCGTCGCTAGATAGCCGATGTTCACATCCTTGATGTATGCAACGACGTCGTCACGGGTCAATGTGAGCCTCCTTGTTGTGTGGTGATATCGATGTTGTCGATCCGAATCGATCGACGAGGCGACATGCTACCCCGCCTCCAATAGCCACGCAACCGCCTGCTCGCCACTCCTTCCAGACCTCCGAGGTTTGCGCGACGGTCTGGTCAACCACACTTCCCCTCATCTCCCAGGCCACTACGCTAACAAAGGCACCTCCTAGGCCTCGGAGGTCTTGCGACCGAATCAGAACAGCTCGTCAAACAACCGGTCCACCTGCCGGACCAGATGCTCCTCCCCGTCCGCCTCATTGTTCACCACCGACATCGGCACACCCCGGTCCCTCAGATACGCCACGAACGCATCCTGATCGTCGTGCAAGAACGACGCCTCCATCTCCTCCCGCGAGACCAAGTGATCGTCCCCTCCCTCAGCGACCGCCGCCGCGTGCCGGGCCAGGTTCCTTGCCCAGCACGTCTCGAAACTGACCTCCATGAAGATCACCAGGCAGTTGCTCAGGATTCGGTCGTCGAAATGCTGAATCGCCTCGATGTAGCTCGGACGCGCAAACTCGATGAACACCACGTGCTCCGGCCGATCGATCCCCAGCACAATCGCATTGGTCTGCTTCAGGGTATCGTTCCAGATCGCATCGTTCGTGACGCTGTAATCCCCGTCATCCGTGCGTTCGGAGTAGATCCTCTCCCTCCCCTTGCTCTCCCGGGCATCGTCATTCTTGAAGGCCGCCCAGAACCGTGGGAAATCATCCACGCGTTCCAGCGTCTTCGCCGTACCGCTTCCGAGCATTCGCTTCTCCATCTCCCGGTACAGCGCCGACTTCCCGCACCCGGCCCTTCCCAACACGAACACGTATCTGTACTTCATAGCGTCACCGCTCCGATCCTACGGCGCCACATGCTGGAGCCATGCTTCCATGGTGTCCAGGTATTCAGGCGCAACCTCCGATCCCCACTGTTCGCCGATGCACCCCGTCTCTGCTGGTGTGAGCGTATGCGCCACGCCGGGGATGGACACGACCTGGTAGTCCGGATTCCCAGCTTCCTGCAAGGCGGCCTCGTAAGCCTCCGCTCCCTGGACCGGATCGACGTTCTTGTCCAACCCGCCGAAGAAGGCGAGCACTGGGATAGTGGTGTGTTCGATGACCTCTATCGGGTCGAAGAAGCTGTCGGTGTCCCGTCGGTAAGGTCGCCAGTCATCTTCCTCCGCGAGCGTGAGAGTGATGCCTGTATGGACCTCGAATCCTGAGATCTCCATGAGGATCTCCATGGCCTCGCGGTACTCGGCATAGGTGGTGGCATTGCGCGACTGTGCCCAGTATCGTTCCACAAGGGCCGCCTGCTCTGCTGAGCCACCACCACAGGCTACCTGCTGCCCGATCTGATAAGCCATCTGTTCGGGGCTGCATTCGCCACCGCCGCTGACCACGATCATGAAGGCAACGTTGCCCATTCGGTCGAGCGCCATCGGCATCACCCATCCAGCCTGGCTGATCCCCCACAAGCCAATTCGACTCGGGTCAATGGCCGAGAGTTCCGCCAGGACCTCGAATCCGTCTGCCAGGATGGCGGCTCGCCGCGTGAGTACATCATACTCCCCCCGCCTGTTGAATGCCCCCTTGGACTCACCGGATCCCGGCTTGTCCCAAGAGAACACCGCGTAGCCATTGCGCAAGAAGACCTCCATCGCAGGCAGAAAGGTTGTCGGGTAGCCATCCCGAGTTACGGGACCGTCGCCGTGCACCATGATGATCGCCGGATGTGGTCCTTCTCCCACGGGCATCCGCAGATCCCCGACCAGACGGAATCTCCCAGATCGAAAGCTGATTTCTTCCACACGGGCCTCTTGGGATCCGTAGCTGCGGGTGCCCACTGCTTCTCGTTCCACAGCCCGGCCACAGGCTGCCGCCAGCAGGGCCATCAACACCACCAAGACCTGCTTGTTCTTCATCTTCTGAGTCACTTACCATCTCCCTCATAGACGGTCACCATCCCGGATGCGAACGCCGCATGCCTATTGACCAAGTCTGCTTGGAGTATCTTGGTCGCTATGCAACTCGGCAGCTCTCGAACGGATCAGACCAGCCGAGCTAAACCCCGTCGCTCCACGGGTTGCCCGCGCTACAGGGCTACTCGGAGTGGCCGGACTAAGGTTCTGAATCCGGACCAGAATCTCCCCCCGCGACAGAGCTGTCGGTGTGGAGAGCCTCCTGTCCTTTGCGCACGAGTGTCCTGGGACCGTACACAGCCACGACCAGCACGACAGTCAGGCCAAGCACCAGCCAGTAGAAGAGGTTGGATGTCGAACCGGGAAACATCTGGCTTAGCGTGTTGCCCACCGCGTGAAAGACCACGGCTACCAGGATGCTGCCCTTGGCGTTGTTGAAGAGCCAAGTGTACAGCACAGACGTCAGAACCAGGCTGGCCAGGAACAGCCAGAAGGATGACCCCTGCTGCGAAGACCCGGCGAGGAACCACAGGGGCAGGTGCCACATAGTCCAGATCACGCCCAGGACGATGCTGGAGCCCAGAGCGTTCAACCTGGCCTGGAGCCGGGGGAGTGCATACCCCCGCCAGCCAAACTCCTCGCTTATGCCTCCCGACCGGGTGAAGTTGTTGAGTAACCAGCCCATCAGCACCGCCGGCTGGGATGCCCAGGCGAGTTGAAGCGGGTATCCCAAGGGCACGACGATGAAACGGGGCACGGCGAACAGCAGGACCGGAAGCAACAAACCGACAAGCAGCCACACCCCTGCCAGGCGGACGTCCCAGAATCGCCGCCAGAACTGGCGGATCCCTACGCGCCCCTCGGTCAGCCCCGTCACTGCGAACGCAGCTACCAGGGGACCGAATGTGGAGAAGATGCCGCCGATGGCGACCAAGCCCAGTCCGACGGATATCTCCACATCGTACATCCAGTACATCAGCGACTGGTTATCGGTGACGCTGATGATCACGCTTGGCAGCCACAGCAGCCAGCTCCACCCGAAAGCGATCAGAAAGAACAGGAACAGGTTCCTGGCCTCGGATTCCTTCGTGCGGACCATTGACGACCTCCCTTTCTCGTTTCTATTGAGTGGACTCTAGCGCGACGCTGCAGCGCATCCGGTGGCGAAAGCCACTGCCAAGACTGCTCCGGCGGGCCAGCCAGGCTGACACGGGCGTCAGCACTGCCTCTCAGCGGCGCTGGGTAGGGCGCCGCGTCACGTGGGGGGTGGATTACGGTCGATTATACGGAACGCCGGTGGGTTGGCAAGGCCTGGGGGATGCCCGAGGGGCCCACAACGCGTCCAGCCGATGCGGCCCCCGGACCGGGATTCCTGTCTTCCAGTCAACCCTTGCCCCAAGGCGCCAACGTCCGCCCGCAGCTGGCTGGTCCGTCGCTCGACTAATCGCCTTTCCCGGGTACAATCCAGCCGCCAGCCAGACCGCCCGCATCCGGAGGCTGCGCGCGCTGCCTGCGTGGAGTCCAGACATCGCCCGGCGAGTGGCCGGGCAACACGGGGCGCTACTGAAGAACTCGTCATTTCGAGGAGCCTGCCCTGGGTGCAGTCGAAGGGACCGCAGGGAGTCGAGAAATTTCACTGGTCCCGACAGGGAGATTCCTTGGTGCGACTCCGCTCACCACAGGCCGCTTCGCTTCGCTCCGGTCGGAATGACGGCCAGGCTAGGCTAGGGCGTAGAGTTCCTTGGACTGTGAGTGGTGCGCATACACCAGGGCTGTACTCGAAATGGCATTGCCGGCTTTCCTTCTCGAAGCTATCGTCATCTCCCTTTCGGGGGTGATGGCCCCAGGCCCGGTCACCTCCGTCGCGGTGGGAAAAGGGAGCCAGTCCCCCCACGCGGGCGCTCTGATCGCGGTTGGCCACGGCATCGTTGAACTGCCTCTGATGGTCGGCGTCTACCTCGGGGTGGGGCGCTTGCTCCAGCTCCCCCACACCAGCGCCGCTATCGCCCTCGTGGGCGGGCTCTTCTTGTTCTGGATGGGCGTCGATATGCTCCGCAGCCTGCACCGCGACGCGATTCGGGAGACTCATTCGGCGCACACGCCCCTGGTGGCCGGCATCCTACTCAGCGTGGGCAATCCCTACTTCCTCCTCTGGTGGGCCACCGTGGGGGCAGCGCTCGTCGCCCGCTCAGTGGAGTTCGGCGTCGCTGGCTTCCTCGGCTTTGCCCTGGCGCACTGGACGTGCGATCTTGTGTGGGACACCTTGCTCTCCGCGCTCTCCTTCAAGGG
>JASFVG010000178.1:0-9116 GCA_050049955.1 Anaerolineae bacterium
CGGAGAAGGTGAAGCCGAACAAGACGGACCGCGAGCTCGAGATCGAGATCGAGTGGACGGAGGGGCAGGTGGAGGGCCCAGTGACCCTGGGCTAGGGTTGGACACCGAGCAACACCGTTTATCCACCGCGGGCCCCACAGTCCTGAGGAGCGACCGATGATCTTCAAGAACCTGATGCGACGCAAGGGAAGGACCATCCTCACGCTGGCGGGCATCGTCATCGGCGTCGCAGCCATCGTCGCTCTGGGCGCGGTGGCCCGCGGTGTGCAGGCCGGCTTCACGGCCATGACGCGGGGCAGCGAGGCCGATCTGGTGGTCACGCAGGCGGATACCATCAGCGCCCTCATCAGCAGCGTCGACCAGCAGGTTGGTGAGGAGATGAGTGCCTGGCGCGAGGTCACGGCCATCGACGGTATGCTGTTCGGCAACACCGTCACGGAGAACGGCTCCTACCTCTTCTTCTTCGGCCACGACCCCGAGGGCTTCGCCATCGATCACTTCCGCATCGTGGAGGGGCAGTCGCTGGCCGGGGCCAAGGACGTGCGAGGAAGCCCGCTCATTCTCGGCCGGCGAGCCGCGGACACCATGGACAGGCAGGTCGGCGACGCCTTACGGGTCAGCGGCAGCGCCTTCCGCGTGGTCGGCATCTATGAAACCGGGGATGGGTTCGAGGACAGCGGGGCGGTGATTCCCCTGGAGGATGCGCAGACGGTCACGCTCCAGCCGCGCCGGGTCTCGATGCTGTATCTCAAGCTGCGCGACCCCTCCGACGAGGCAGAGGTGCGGAGGCAGATAGAACGCCGGTACCCCGATCTCTCCATCTCCACCACGACCGGTTTCGCCGCCCAGGAGCAGATGCTCCAGCTGCTGGAGGTCATGGCGATGGCCGTCGCTGGATTGGCGATTCTGATCGGCGGCCTGACCATGGCCAACACGCTCTTCATGTCGGTCTTCGAGCGCACGCGGGAGATCGGCGTGCTGCGGTCGCTGGGCTGGGGACGGTGGCGGGTGATGGTCCTCATCCTGGGGGAGTCGCTGACGCTGGCCATGCTGGGAGGCATCATCGGCGCTGCGGCGGGTGTGGGCGCGGTACACGCTATCAACCGTTCCAGCTCGATGCTGGGCATGTTCGGCAGCCAGTTCACGCCGATGCTTTTCGTCCGGGCGTTCGTCACCGTAGCCGCACTGGGGCTGGTAGGGGGCGCCTACCCGGCGTGGTGGGCCAGTCGCCTGCTGCCGGTGGAGGCGCTGCGCTACGACGGCGGCGGCAGAGCGAAGTCCCGGCTTCCCGTGCCCGGGGGTATAACGGTGCGCAATCTCCTACGGCAGAGGACGCGCACGGCGCTGACGCTGCTGGGTATCGGTGTCAGCATCGCGGCCATCGTCGCCCTGAGCGGCCTGGCGGAGGGTATGTCGGAGCTGATGACGGTGATGTTCCGCGCCACCCAGACGGATCTGCTGGCCATCGAGGCTGGCGTCGACGCGGATTTCAGCGCCATCGATGAGCGCGTGGGATCGCGCTTAAGCGCCTGGCCGGAGATTGAGGCGGTGGCCGGCACCATTATGACCGGCGTCAATTCCGATAAAATGGCGATGCTGATCCTGATGGGCTACAACCCGCGCTCCTTCGCCGTGGGTCATTTCCGCATCGTCGAGGGGGAACCGCTCGCGGGGCGCCACGAGGTGATCGTGGGCAGACAGGCGGCAGAGCAGATGGGGGTTGGCGTGGGCGACACGCTGCGGCTGTTGAAGAGCAACTTCCGCGTCGTGGGCATCTACGAGACAGGTATCTCCTACGAGGACATCGGGGTGGTCATCGGTCTTCGAGAGGCGCAGGCCCTCACCGGGAAGCCCCACCAGGTCATGTACTACGCCATCAAACTCCGCGACCCCAAGCAGGCCGAGGCGATGGAGAGCAGGCTGGAAGCCGCTTTCCCCGACATCGACTTTGCCCTGACGTCGGAGATTGCGGACAGCATGAGCGACTTTCAGGTGTTGGAACAGATGGCCAACCAGATCTCGCTGCTGGCAATCTTCATCGGCGGGTTGGGGATGTTGAACACTATGCTTATGAGTGTGCTTGAGAGAACCCGGGAGATCGGCGTCTTGCGGGCGCTGGGTTGGCGCCGCCGACAGGTCCTGAGTATGATACTGAAGGAATCGCTCCTCCTGGGTGCAATCGGGGGAGGCGTTGGTATACTGATAGGACGGGGCATCGGTGGGCTGGTATCGCTGGCAGAGGGCATGTGGGGCAGCATCGAGCTGGTCTACACACCGCAGATGTTCGTGCAGGCCATCGTCGTAGCGCTGATAGCCGGTGTGGTGGGCGGGCTCTACCCGGCGTACCGCGCCACGCGGATGCGGCCTGTCGAGGCGCTGAGATACGAATAGCTAGGACAGGACGACGGCGGGAGCACAGCTGGCAGGCACCCTGGTTCAATGGGGTATCGGGCGGCCCCGCGCCGAACAGTAAAGGACTCGTGACAATGAACGGAATGCGTGCTAAGAAGGATCGAATCGGAGCAGGGGCTCGGGCGACGTCCCGACGCCACCGGGGCAGCAGCGTCCGGCGACTGGGCGCGCTGCTGCTGTTGCTCTCCGGGCTCGTCGTCGCCTGCGGAGGGACGGCCGAGCCGACGCCGGAGCCCATCCCCGACGAAGCGTACACCAACCTCGTGTCGGTCACGGGCGAGGTGCTGCCGGCGATCTCCGTCACGGTGAGCGCCCAGGCGGGCGGCACGGCGGAGGAGGTGCTGGTCGGCCCGGGCGACGCGGTCGCAGCGGGCGACCTGCTGGTGCGGCTCAACGCCGCCGAGGCCGAGCTGGCCGTGGCGCGTGCGCAGGTAGCGCTCGACGCAGCGCAGGCCCGGGTAACCCTCCTCAAGGCGAGGCCAAGACCGGAGGAGGTCGCCGTTGCCCAGGCCCAGGTGGAGGCCGCCAAGCCCGCTGTTGACCAGGCGGTCGCCCGGCTGGATCAGCTCAAGGCCGGCTCGCTCAGCGCGGAGATCGTGGCGGCTCGCGCGCAGGTCACCCTGGCCGAGATCGACGACCTGGTGGCCTACGAGTGGCACGAGGACACGATGAAGTGCTTCAACGTCAACATCCCGGGCCAGGAGAAGCGACAGGTCTGTCCGCTCCTGGGGCCCCAGGAGGAGAAGGCCCGCCTCCGCATGGAGGCGGCCGGAGAGGCGCTGGATGCGACCGAGGCGAATCTGTACGCACTTCTGAACCAGAGGGATGACCGGATCCGCGTGGCTGAGACGGCCGTCGAGAGCGCGAAGGAGCAGCAGAGCGCAGCGGAGGCACAGCTGGCCCAGGCCAAAGTGGGCGCCAGCGCGGAGGAGATCGCCGGGGCTGAGGCCGCGATCGAGCAGGCCGAGGTGGCACTCGAGAAGGCACAGGTCGCGTTGCAGCGGACCGAGGTGCGAGCCCCGCTGGGCGGCACCGTCGGGATGGTCGAGCTAAGGGAGCAAGAACTGGTCATCCCAGGCCAGCCCCTCATCACCCTGGGCGATCTCGAGACGCTGCGGGTCGAGACCACGGATCTGGACGAGATCGACGTGGCCCGCGTCGAGGTGGGCCAGACCGTCGACGTCACCTTCGACGCGCTGCCGAACCAAGTGTTCACGGGGCAGGTGAAGCGCATCTCGCCGATGGCCGAGTCGAGCGGTGGCGGCGTCAACTACACCGCCATCATCGAGCTGGAGGAGCTGGACGAAGCCGTGCGGTGGGGCATGACGGCCTTCGTGGACATCGAGGTCGCGGGCTGAGTAGGGAGATAGGACGATGACGAATAGAGGAACACGCGGAAAACGCACTCGAGCCCATCGCGCACGCAGGTTAATGGCAGCACTGGCTTTGATAGCCCTCTTCCTCGCCGCCTGCAACAGCGCGGCGGAGGAGACGCCTATGCCGATGCCGGAGCCGGCCTTCGAGTCGGTGGTATCCGTGACAGGCGAGGTCTTGCCGGCGAAATGGGCCACGCTCAGCATCCAGACCGCTGGTACCGTGGAGGCGGTCCTGGTGGAGGAGGGCGACGCGGTGGCCGCCGGCGACCTGCTGGTGCAGCTCGACACCATCGACGCCGAGCTGTCCCTGTCGGAGGCGCAGGCTCAGCTGTCCGGGGCGGAGGCCCAGGTCAGCCAGCTGGAGGCACACCCGCGGTCTCAGGACGTTGCAGCCGCCCAGCAGCAGGTGAGCGCGGCGGAGGCCGCCATCGCACCGGCTGTGGCGGAGCGAGACCGGCTCGCCTCGGGCGTGGCCCAGTCCGACGTCGCCCGGGCGGATGCGGAGGTGGTGGCCGCCAGCGCCGAGCTGCGGGTGGCGGAGATCGACTACGAGGAGACGAGGGATCGCTTTGAGGATGACGACCTCGACGAGTGGGAGCTGCAGGAGGCCGGACTGAGGCTGCGGGCGGCAGAGCAGACCCTCGAGGCCGCCCGGCTGAGCCTGGCCAACGCTCGAGGCAGCGCCGGGGCACGGATGGAAGAGGCCGAGGCGACGGTACGACTGGCCGAGGCGCAGCGGGACGTGGCTCAGGCGCAGCTCGATCTGGTTCTGGCTGGCGTCCTCGACGAGGAGATTGCGCTGACCAGGACCGACGTGGCCCAGGCCCAGGTCGCGATAGAGGAGGCAGAGCTGCGGCTGGTGCGCCACGAGCACTATGCACCCTTCGCCGGCACCGTGGGCATGGTGGCCATCCGGGAGGGTGAGCAGGTGCAGCAGGGGGACCTGATGCTGACCCTGGGCGATCTATCCACGCTGCGGGTGGAGACCACGGATCTGGACGAGATCGATGTGGCGCGGGTCGCGGTGGGGCAGGTGGCCGACGTCACCTTCGATGCCCTTCCAGATCGCGTCTTCAAGGGCCAGGTGGTTCGCATCGACCCCATGGCCGTGTCCGAAGGCGGTGGCGTCAACTACACCACGATCATTGAGCTCGACGAGCTGTCCCCGGAGATCCGCTGGGGAATGACGGCGTTCGTGGACATTGAAGTCGGCCAGTGAACCGCAGTTGATGATGTTGGTGATACATTCAGTTCGCGACGGTGTGGGCTTGCGCTGCCCCGGGCACCCGGTTAACCGGCGCTTGGGGCTGCGTCCCCGGTGCGACGTAAGAGAGGCGGTGCGGTCGCGGTGATCGTCAAGAACCTGCTCGGGCGAAAGATGCGGACGCTGCTCACCATCCTGGGGATTGCCGTCGGCGTGGCCGCTGTCGTGGCGCTCGGGACGCTGGCCGAGGGTTTCGTGGAGGGCTATGGCGCCCTCGGCGGCGGCAGCGATGCCGACCTTCTCGTCCTCCAGGACGAGGCGCTAGACATCGTCTTCAGTGCTGTCGGTCAGGAGGTAGGCTCCACCATCGGGGCGCTGTCGGGGGTGGATGAGGTATCGGGCATGATCTACACCTTTGCCGCTACCGAGGGGATGCCCTACTTCATCGTCTATGGGTATGAGCCTGAAGGCTTCGCCATCGATCACTTCAAGATCGTGGAGGGCCAGCATCTGTCCGATCCGGACGTCGCCCGTGGGGGCAAACCCCTGATCCTGGGTCACGCTGCGGCCGAGGATTTCGACAAAGCGGTTGGCGATACCTTCTACCTCTATGAGAGCGCCTACAGGGTGGTTGGCATCTATGAGACCGGTGAGCCGTTTGAGGATGGGGCTGCCGTGGTCCGGCTCGAAGACGCCCAGATCGTGAGCGGGAAGCCCCGACAGGTGAACGCGTTCCTGCTCAAGTTGCGCCCCTCTGCGGATGTTGACCAGGTACGCCAGCGCATCGAACGGCGCTTCGAGGAGTTGACGGCGACGGCATCGAGCGGCTTTGCCCAGGAGCAAGATTGGCTCCAGTATATCTACGCTTTCAGCTGGTCCGTCGCGCTCATCGCTGTCGTGATTGGCGGCGTCGGCGTGATGAACACCGTGATGATGAGCGTGTTCGAGCGCACCCGGGAATTCGGCGTGCTCCGTGCCGTCGGGTGGCGCCCGGGACGCATTCTCCTGCTCGTGCTGGGTGAGTCGTTGCTCATCAGCCTCTTGGGTGGCGCGCTGGGAGCCCTTCTGGGCGCGGCGGGGGTGCGAGCAGTCAGGAACGTTCCTGGCGTCAGCGGCTTCCTGCCCGTTGGTATCCCGCCTTCGACGCTGGTGCAGAGTTTCGCTGTCGCCCTTGGACTGGGCGTCGTCGGCGGGGCCTTCCCGGCCTGGAGGGCATCGCGGGTCCTGCCGGCGGAGGCGATACGCTCGGAGGGGGGCACAGCAGGCGCCCCGCGGAGCGTCCCGTCGCTGGCGCTGCGGAACATCCTGCGCCAGCCAACGCGCACAACTCTCACCGTCGTCGGCGTCGGCGTCGCACTGATGGCCATCGTACTGCTTGGTGCCATGGGCGACGGGCTTGTTGAGACCCTGGGAGGCATGGCCGGGGGCATGGGAGCGCAGCTCGTGGGCATGGAGGCTGGAGCCTCGGTCGATCTGAGCAAGGTCGAGGTTGACGTGGTGGAGCGTATGGCGAGGATCCCGGGCGTTCAAGCGGCCGAGGGATTCCTGACCGGGTACACCTCGGTGGGTGGCCTTCCCTTCTTCGTCGTGTTCGGCTACCGCCCTCGGGGCCTGGCACTGCGCGAGTACCGCATCGTTGAAGGCGAGCCGTTGAGGACCAACCACCAAATGATCATGGGGCGCGTCGCCGCCGAGAACCTGAACATGGACGTCGGCGACACCATGCGGCTCTTCGACCGGGCCTTCCGGATCGTGGGGCTCTACGAGACGGGCGTCAGCTTCCAGGACGGGGGTGGCGTGGTCACGCTGCGGGACGCCCAGCGGCTCTTCGGCCAGCCCGGACGGGTCAGCTTCTTCGGTGTCTGGCTCGAAGATCCAGCAGCAGCTGACGCGGTCATCCGGCAGGCGGAGGCTAGCTTTCCAGAGGTCAAAGTGACCCACGCGAGTGCCTTCACCGAGGACGTGAGTGATCTTCAGGCACTGGAGGGGATGACGTGGGGGATTGCGTTGATGGTCCTGGTCGTCGGTGGCCTGGGCATCACGAACACCGTGCTCATGAACGTCTTTGAACGGACGCGGGAGATCGGGGTGCTGCGCGCGTTGGGATGGCGCCGCACACGCGTGCTGAGCATGATCCTTCGCGAGTCGGTGACCCTGACGCTGCTCGGCGGCGCGGTCGGCAGCCTCATCGGCGTGCTGCTCGGCCTGCTCCTCAACACCCTCCCCGGCATCCAGGGCTTCGTACAGCTGAGGTACAGTTCCGGGCTGCTTGCGCAGGCCCTGGTCACGTCGATGGGGCTCGGCGTCGTCGGCGGTATCTACCCGGCCTGGTGGGCCTCCAGTCTGCTGCCGGTGGAGGCACTGCGCTATGAGTAGGCCCAAGCACTCGCAAGGTGGCGGATTGCGAGAATCCGTCAGTCCACCGCTTGGCTGTCGAAAGGAGTGAACCCATGAAGAACAACGGGAGCATCGTTGAGACCCGCGACCTGGTGAAGGTCTACGGCGACGGTTCGCAGGTACGTGCGCTCGACGGGGTGAACATGCAGATCGCCCAGGGGGCCTTCGTCTCAGTGATGGGGCCCTCGGGCAGTGGCAAGTCGACGCTCCTTAACATGGTCGGTGCGCTCGACCGGCCCACCGAGGGTACCGTGATGGTGGGTGGCGAGGACCTGCTGAAAGTGCGAAACCTCGACACCTTCCGCGCCCGGCAGGTCGGTTTCATCTTCCAGCTCCACAACCTGATCCCCACGCTGAACGCCCGCGAGAACGTTGAGGTTCCCATGATGGGGCAGCCCATCGGCCGGGGCAAGCGGAAGAAGCGGGCCAAGGAGCTGCTCGAGATGGTGGGCCTGGGCGATCGTCTCAACCACCTGCCCAATCAGCTCTCGGGAGGACAGCGCCAGCGAGTGGCTATCGCACGGGCCCTGGCGAACAAGCCAGCCATCGTCCTAGCCGACGAGCCGACCGGCGACCTCGACTCGGAGAGCGGCGCCGAGGTCATCAACCTGATGAAGCAGCTCAACGAGGAGCTGGATACCACCTTCATCGTCGTCACCCACGACCCCGCCGTGTCCCGTGAGACCGAGCGGGTGCTCATCATGCGTGACGGCCGCATCGCCCACGAGCACGAGGTGGGGACACCCTTTGAGGAGGACTTGGCCGCGTTCCGGCGCTCCGCCCTGGGGCAGCAGATCATCGGGGGCGACGCCGACGTGTTGGACGAGTTCGGGCCGGACGAGCGGGAGGCGCTGCGCAGACTGCTCGAAAACAGCAGACGCTAGGAACGCCAATGCGGCGGTCCGTCACTATGGGAGGAGAAGAGATGCGTGCGCGAAAGCGCCCCCGACCTCTTCGCAGGCAGCATACCACGGACACTTTGGCCCCGTCTTAAGGGCTCGTTATCGTTCGGCTAAGGCCAGGCCCGCAATCGCTGCGGGCCCCTCGGCAGTCGCGCCCCCCTAGGTCGCTCCACCCCATCTCATTTGACAGGGCCCTCTGCTCCGAGTACACTCCGGGGCGAGTTCAGTCTGCCTACAAGGTGTCCCATGGAACACAGTGAGCGATCCCCATTCCTCTCCGACCCCACCGGCCGCGAGCACGTCTTGAGCACTGACGTCACCGTCATCGGCCGTGCGGTCGAGAGCAACATCGTCATCACCAGCCGGCGGGTCTCCCGGGAGCACGCCCGCCTGCGGCGCGAGGGCTGGCGCGTCATTCTGGAGGATCTCGGCAGCACCAACGGCACCTTCCTCAACGGCGAGCGGGTCCTGAACCCCGTCGAGCTGCGCGACGGGGATCGCATCGACATCGGAGACGTGACCTTCGTCTTCCACGACCCGGCCATCACCATCCGCGAGACGCCGTTTCCCCAGCTGGAGGTGGACCTGGGCGCCGGCGTGGTGCGGCTCGACCGCCGGCCGCTCGAGCTCTCGGCGAAGGAGTTCGCGCTTCTGGCCTACCTCTACCAGCAGCGTGGGCAGGTCTGCTCGAAGGACGACATCGCCCTCGCCGTCTGGCCGGAGTACGAGGGGGACGTCTACGACTACCAGGTGGAGAACCTGGTCCACCGCCTCCGCCAGACGCTGGAGTACGAGCCGTCGAACCCGCAAGTGCTGGTCACCGTG
>JASFVG010000179.1:0-9105 GCA_050049955.1 Anaerolineae bacterium
CCAACCTGGGCCGCGGGATCGGGCGCGACAAGGCATTGTACACCACCGCCTTGATCTTTTCCCGCACGCCAAACGGCCAGCGCTCGACGGCGCGCATCACTGGTGTCCGCTCCCACCATATGCCCAGAGCCGTCTTTCGCCTCTTGGTCTCTGATGAGTGCTTCAGGCGCGAGAATCGGCGCGAGTGGGAAGTGTCCTCAACCCCCGCAAATCTGAACACCTCTTGCATGGTCTCCCGGCGATGGTGGTAGAGTTCCTCGCTGGTCAGGATTCTGACTCTACATGGCGGAAAGGAATCCAGGTATCGCTGCAACTGCATGGCGTATCGGCTACGGGCTACGTAGGGGCTGGTTTCCATATCTATTAGAGCCTCGGCTATCTCCTTCTGTTCTCTTCCCCTGGCGACCTCATGAATGTAGTCGGAGATGATCCGTTCGACGGGATCCCGCACGAGATAGATGAGTCTCGCGTCTGGGACAACGGAGTGCATTCTCTCCGGAACGCCCCGATGCTGCGGGAACATCGTGTAGCTCGTGGAAGCCTCCCCATGGATCTGTGACTCACCGACGAAATTGGATGTGTACCACTCAACCCCTTTGCGCCAGTTACGCTCGGCAACAAAGAAATGCAGTTCCTTCTCCTGGGACATAGCGATCTGGGGGTGCAGGTTCATATACTAATGCAGACTGGTGGTGGCGCACTTGCGCGCTCCAATGATGATCACGGTGGGCAGAGTGTCAGACCTTGCCATACCGTTCGCCCCTCAGTGAATCGCCGGCACCGTGGTCGCAGGCACTGGCCGCCTGGCCTTGCCCAACCTTGGCCTTCGCCGCTCGACGACACCACTCCCACAACGCCTCCCTGCCAGTCGCGTGAGTCGGAGCTGGCGGGGCCTGCCAAGTAGGCGTCGCCAACCGCAGGCCACTCGCAGCGATTCATCCAACTCAACCTACCTATCTGGAGGGGGGTCAGCAAGGAGGCCCGCTGGTCGACACAATCCGCCGCGTTGCCGTCCCCGCCCAACGCCCGACCGAACGGCGATGAGATTCATAGTCGAGCCAGACTAGCCGGGAGTGTGCGCTGGTCGCCCGGGAGACCAACCAGCGCGCCGACGATCGGGAGCCTGCGGGGTGCTCGGCGATGTATGCGTAGGCCATCGCATCGGTTGAGCCGCAGCAAGCGATGGAAGGCACAACGCAGGCAAGTCAGCTCGGCATTCTGCCAGAGAGTAGGTAAGAATGCAACGCGTCGAAACGTCGCTAGACTAGCCCCGGTGCTCACACGCGGTCCGCCTCCCCCTCCGACAGGCGCTTCGGGACCCGTCCCGGCGGATCGGACACCATCGCCCGAACTCGTACCAGATCGCGCCGAGGCCGAGCAAGCACGAGAAAAGGGCCGACTCTGCTCCCGAGTAGCTCCTCCTTTTGACCGTGTGCTTGAAGATTTCGAGCCGCTCTTTGCAGGTCAGCGGCCTGTAGGCGGCGATCTTGGCGTTCTTGCGGTTGCTCCGTCCGTAGATGAACTGTTTGCGGTAGTAGTCCCAGATGCTGGCGATTTCCAGATGGCGTACACAGGCTTCGGGGCAGTACCAGGCGATGTCGCATCCATACTCGTCCACGGCGCGGCGGACGAAGATGGTATCCGCCCCACGGGCCATGGTCCTAAACAACCCACACCTGTCGAACACCTCTCTCCGCACGGCCATGTTGTTCGTGTGCCCGAAGTAGACGTCCTTGATGTCGCCGGAGAATACGTGAGCCGCCTTCTCAGCCTCGTACGCCGCCAGCATTGAGAGGACAGGAGAGTCGACCGCGAACTGCTGACGGCCCATGACGATGCCAACGCCGGGGCGACGCACTGCGGCGGTCATATGCTCGAGCCAGTTGGGGCAGGGGACACAGTCCGAATCGGTGAAAGCGAGGATGGCTCCCCTCGCCTCGGCGATGCCGCGATTGCGCGCTGCATAGGCGCCTGGCTCGTGCTCCGATAGCAGCTTGATCTGCAAATACCGCCTGACAATCTCGGCCGATCGATCCCTCGAGCCGTTATCCACCATGATGATCTCGACATCATGTGTCGTGTGAGCTTGGACGAGGAGCGCACGTACGCAGTCCTCAATATAGGTCTCGGTGTCGCGGAAGGGGACGATCACAGAAACGTCCATGGTCAACGCACTTCACTCAGCTCGCGACATCATATCCTCGGCTACATGGTATCGCATCGTCAGTTCCAGCGCCTCGCGCAGCCCGACTTGCGGTTCCCATCCCAGGAGGTTTCGAGCCTTCGCGATGTCGGGAATGCGTCGGTCACAATCGTCGTACCCCTCACCGTAAAACGCCTCGGCCGAAACGTCAGCGATATGCGGCAGCAGATGCTGATGCTGGCCGAACGTCTCATGGAAGATCTGGCACATCAGCTCGGCCAGACCCCGGATGCTGATTTCGTTGTCGGGTGAGCCCACATTGAAGATCTGGCGATCGCACACGCGGCCATGATTCTCGACGATCCTGTGGATGCACTCTATGGCGTCGTCAATGTACGTATAGCACCGCCGCTGGGTGCCACCGTTGACTAGTCTCATCTCCGTTCCTAGAAGCAGGGCTTCCATGAAGAACGAGAACACCCTGGGAACGCCGTCGGTCTCACTTGGGAGGTAGTCGATCTTGGGACCGATGAAATTGAAGGGCCGGATAATAGTGTAGTTCAGGTCTCCCTGTAGGCCATAGGCATGGAGCACTCTTTCCAAGAGCTGCTTGGCGCAGGAGTAGATCCATCGGTGCTTGTTGACAGGCCCAAGGATGAAGTCGGTACAGTCCTCAGAGAACGTGGCAAGCGAAGGATCCTTGGGATCGATGAGCTTCTCTGGCACGATGCTGGCCACAGTCTTGCCGTAGACTTCACAGGATGAGAACTGGATCAGCCGCTTGCCCTGCCGAACGCACGCCTCCGCTATCTTCAGATTCTCGGTGAAATTCATATCAAAGACGTCGAGTGGGCGCCGGACGTAGATGCCGGGGTTGGCATACGCGATGAGGTCAACGACTAAGTCGGCGTCTCGGATGAGCCTGTCCAGCGCGAAACCAGGCTGACGAACATCCTGCTTCAGGAAAGCAAGTTGCTCGCAGTCCAGGAACTCGTGGATCTTGTCCTCGTGGGTATCAATGCCAACGACCGAATGCCCCTTGCTCAACAAGCGTTCTGTAAGATGTGCCCCGATGAACCCACCTGCCCCAAGACATAGTATCCTCACCGTCGCCTCCCGACCCGATTGATCCTCTGCTTCCCAATGGTAGGGCGATGGTCTGTGTGCCAAGGAAGCACCTTTGGGTTTGCCGCGCAGCCGGCCTGCGGCCTTGCTGCTGCTCCAACAGCCGTACTCCCCGGGCACCCAACCGAGGGCCGCCGCTTAACCTCCTCTGCAGTCGCGCTAGCGAAGAGCACCAGAACTCAACCTACAGATGGTTGGCGAGCAACTCCGCGCCGTGCGCACTCCACGCGTACTCGCAAATTGCTCAGCCGACACCGGGAATGTGGTGCGCACTCTTGATGGACAGGCCATCTCTAGCCGGGTCGGGCTGCCGCCAGACAGCTGCCACCGCCCAGATGCTACACGATCCATCCACACAGGCTGCCAACAACCTCTCTACCGGGATTCGGGGTTTGCCACGTCGACCAGGAAGACGCCTTCACGAGTCAGACACCATCTTCGGTGTAGCCACACTATTGGCAGCACCTTAAGGAGCTTCAGCCCTGCTACAACGATTCCCAACGCTCGCCTGAGGTTCCTGGACCAAAAAGAGAGAAAGACACTGTATGCAGCATAGGCCGCTTCATAGAGCAGCATGTACACGAAGGAGTGATCCAGTCTCTTCAGGATGAACAGCGAGGTGGAGTAGAAGTCCTCCACGTGCATACGGATGGCAATGGGCGCTACCCTACTCTGAACAGCGCGGTCGTGATGCACTCTTGCCCCAGGCACGAAGCCCACTTTCCAGTCTGATATGACTGTACGAAGGCAGTAATCGTATTCCACGCCATAAACAAAGAATAGGGGGTCGAAACCACCAAGACGCTCAACCAATTCCCCTTTCACGAGCATCGCCGCCCCAGGAAGCACAGGAACCGGGTAGACATCGCGAAGGCGCCCCACCAGCTGATCGGCGAAAAGCTGCGCTGGCGCATGTTTCTTGAGTTCCAGGGCAAATTTGGCATCAACGCCACCGCCATCTTCCGTGATCTGCACAGGGAGCAGGATGCCAAAATCTGGGTTCGCAATGGCTGCGTTTAGCAGGCTGGTCAAGGCTGAAGGCGTCAACCGGACGTCATCATTCAGTGGGAGAAGATACTTCGCGCCTGCTACCAACGCATGCTTCATCCCTATGTTGCATGCCTGCCCGAAACCCAAGTTACCACCACTATGAAGGATGGTTGCTTCCGGATACGAGGATGCAACCACCTCCACCGTCTCGTCCTGAGAGTCGTTGTCAACGACGACAACGTTCGGCACGATCTTGCTGGCGAGGATGCTCTCGAGACAGCGCCGGGTGCGCGCGGCGCTGTTGTACGTCACCAACACGGCCCAGATGTCCTCGGTCACCATCAGGATCACGTCGGCACAATACACTGATCGTGAGAGCTATCAGTGGTACTGTTCTGCATGTCGACGATTGCTCGCAGTCGGTCATTGCCTGGCTGTCCGCCCCTCAGCAAGAGGTGACTGCCGCTCCTATGAAAGCAGGTCAATCCAATGGCCTCCGGATGCTCGACGGTTGATGCCAAGCCTATCGGCACGACCTGCCGCGCTGGGTACTCAGGAAGCTAGACTGGGCAGCCGTCTGGCTGGGGCTACGCGATACCGTGTTCCGCTTCCTGCCGGTCCACCAACCCCATCCTGGCGATCGTATCAGCTGACGTCGCTTGCGATTCGGACGCATCGGGATATCTGCGGGCGCTAGCGCAGAGCCCAAGCGTAGAGGCTGGCTATCCTCTCTCCTGGCGCTTGCGACCAAGACACGCTTCAGAGCCGGTTCCACTAGACGACGCCACATGGTTAGTGGTCCCGAAAGACGACGCCTCCGGCGATGGGCATTTCCGAGGCGGCGGCCTGACCAGGCACAAGCGAGGGCCTTGATCGGGGTGGTAGTCCGGGACCTACCACGGAGAGTCAAGCACGGTAGGCATCCCGCAGGTAGCCCTGTCCGGAACAGACCAGGTTGCACGAGTGTCACTCGGACGACAGACCAGCGCCTGTCTCTGTCCGAGGATTGTAGTCCGAGTCGTCAGAACGCACAAGTGACGTCTCCAGCCAATGGTCCGACATCTGGTGCAGACACTGCAAGGCAGGTTCGCGTCAGCACAGAGTCCGGTCGGCAGCCTTGCCGTCCGTTGGCGATCCTTTGAGAGCGGCCTAGCCAGCTTCGGTATCCACCGGACTTGATCAACTTGGGGGGCGCGTCCGGCGAGAACGATCTGGCCCACGCGGCGCGTACTGCCGTCATCGATAGGCGCGCTGGCGGAACGGGCCTCATCGGCAGGCGCAAGGGCTTCCAGAAGCCGATGAAGGATGGCGTCCAGATTCTAAGAGCGATCCACGACGTCTATCTCAACGAGGGCGTTATCGTCGCCCAGCCCGAGAAGGTCAGAGTCGCGGCAGGCTTCAGGCTCTCAGCCGAAGGTGACAAAGGCGCGACCCGGTCAGGGAGCCGGCAGTTGGGGGATAGGCTTGCTGGGACCATGGCCCACGGCAGCTTGCCCTTGGAAGCCACTTGACCCGGGGGCCAGGGCTGCCGCCGCACCTGGTGCTGGTGCGCGGCACAGCCTCCAAGTGCGGAGCGGGCGGCTGACCATCGGTCTACACCCAACGAGGCGCCTAGGGGCCTGAGTCCCTATTCTGCCATCTTTGGGCCAGCTCTCGATGTGCCGGCACCCGCTGCAGAAAGGACCTCCGCAGCTCTGGCTCGTCGATCTTTCGCGCCCGATCCAGGAGCATCTCCTGGGCTTCGTGGAGTAGCCCGTAGGCCCGATCATCTGCAGCCGCCCTGAGCCCGTCGTAGCAGGTCAGGTAGACCCTGAAGGGCTCGTCAGTGCCGTCGAGGCTCTTCTCGTCCAGGTACCTGAGAATCTCCTCTACGCGGGCGAGCGCCTCCTCAGGTTGCCCCAAGGCCATTGAGACCGTCGCAAGGCCGTCGCTGGCTGCCGGGGCCACGCCTACGGTTCCAAGCAGAGTGGGGCGCAGGTCGCGGGCGTTGCGAAATCGCCACAAGCCGACTCTGCCCTGATTACCGAGCTCTAGCGCGGCGGGGCGGCTTCCGCCTGGTCAGGAAGCGTGCCAGCCTGGTGAGCTCGTCACGGCAGTGCAATTGACGGCGACCTGGGGCGGCCGGGCCTCTCGCTGCGCTGCTACCTCAGGCCGGCGGCAGGCTGTCCGGCGGCGCTCTGCCAGCAGCTGGTCGCCACGGGCCTGAGGCTTCAGCCAATCCGCCTCAGAATGTCCCAGTATGCGCCCCGATACCCCTGTTTGATCGCCTCCTCAAGGCGCTGATTGGCATTGTAGTTGTAGTTCCGCTCCGGGCGAGCGGGATCGAAGAAGAGGAAACGCGGGTCGTCGCCGATGAGCTCGTCGAGAAGACGGCTAGCGAATTGTGCGACCGCTGGATCGAGGTAGAAGACCGGCGCCAACTCTGGGTCGCCTTCCTCCGCGACAGCTACAAGATCAGCTTTCGCCACCTCCGTGGCCAGTCCAGTGCCTGGGTACACCCGCACACCCAGGGCGACGCCCACGCGATCTGGCGCCGCCTCCCTCATCAGCTCAATCGTTCGCCTGAGGCTCTCAGGCGTCTCACCCGGTGAGCCGAGGAGGAGATCGAACATCGTGATGATACCGGCCTCCCGGCAGCGACGTGCTGCCTCCACGATGTCCTCCGGCCCGAACCCTCGCCGCAAGCGCTGCAGCATCGCAGCATCGCCGTTGTCCACCCCGAAGTTGATGCCCACGCATCCAGTTTGCCGCATCAGTCCGGCCAGCTCTGCTGAGAACGGCCCCGGCGAGCAATAGGCATACCAACGGAGCCTCCCGCCCAAACCCCGTCGGACGATCTCCTCGCACACCGCCGTGGCGTGCCATGCCGGCACGTTGAACTCGCTGTCGCAGGTGTGGAGGTGATCGATACCCTGCTCGAGAAGCCTCTCCAACTCGTCTACTACGTTCTCCGGCGGTCGGGTGCGCGTCGATCTGCCCTTTGCAACCGGATCAGCGCAGTAGACGCAGTTACCCGGACAACCTCGCTTCGTCTCGAACCCGGCCTGTCCGCCTTCGCGGAAGTACCGCTGGTTGTCGACCCAGCGACGTCTCATAGCAGGCAGGTCCGTGAGGGGCAGGTTGGCAGGTGGGTTGCGGCGCCACCTACCATCCTGTGGCCATATCACGTTTGGGACGGTCTGCCACGGTTGGCCGGCGTCCAGTCTTGCGGCCATCGCCACGAGGGCGAACTCCCCGTCGCCCCAGACCCCAGCATCGGCATCGCAAAGCTCCAGCACCTGCTCTGGCATGACGGAGAACCCAACCCCGCCTACCGCGAGCAGGCCATCGGTGTGCTGGCGGAGCGAGTCGACCGTCTTCGCGAACGACGGGACGAAAGAATGGCCGCTCGTGAAAGCGCAGTCATCCGTGTTTCGCAGTGTGACGCCAACCAGGTCGAAGGTCGCACTGCCGAAGAAGCGAGCCATAGCACTGTCGCGGTCGTCGGCCCAGCAGAGGTCGAGGACCTCGACCTGGTGACCCGCTTCGCTGAGGGCCTCAGCAAGGTAGTCCACAGCGATGGGAGCTATGGGGGGCTTAATCCGATTCGTGTTGACCAGAGCGACCCTCATTTGCCTCCGTTCCCAGGCCGACTCGGCGGCGAAGCGCTACGCCGAATGCGAAGCCGGGCAGCGCTTCCTGACGCGCCAACTCAAGCTAATCGACAGCCGGGTCCCAAGCGCCTCCAGCGGCCCACAGCCCGCCGAGAATGATGAGTCCACCACCGAGCAGATGGTTCAGGCCCAGTGCCTCACCCAGAAACATGCGCCCCAGAAGGGCCCCGTAGAGCGGCAGGGTGTTGTAAAAGATCATGGCTCCGCCGGCTCCCAGACGCCTAACGCCTGCGTTCCAGCTGAGCAGCCCCAGCACGCCGGGGACCGTGCCGATGAACAGCAGCGGCAGTATCAGCTGCGAGGTGAATGCCAGGGCGGATGCCCGTGTCTCCCAAATTGACCCGAGTGCCAGCAGCGGTAGGCCAAGTAGTGCTGAGAATGCAGAGGCCGAGAGGGCCGAGCGATTGCGCATGGCCCGACGGCTAAGGACGGAATAGAGCGCCCACAGAACCACTGCTCCCAGCACAATCAGGTCGCCTATCCCACCATCCATGGCTTGCCAGAAGCGGAGCTTGCCACCGGAGATCAGTACGCCCACGCCGAGCATGCCGAGGGCCGCACCGCCGATTTGCCGACGGGTCATTCGCTCGCCGATCAGCAGGGCGGCCAGGATGCCTGTGAAGAGCGGCCCCATACCATTGATGAGGGTGGCGTTGACCGCTGTGGTGTGCCGCAAACCCAGGTACAGCGTCGGTGTGAATAGGGCTACGCCGCTCAGGGCCATGCCAAGAAGAAGCCACCTATCCTTGCCAAGGCGACGCTCGCGCAAAGGCATACGCAACAGCATCGCCACCAGGATCGACGACGCAATGAGGAAGCGCACCGCCGACAGCGTCACGGGTCCAATGTCGGCCCTTAGCCACCGCCCCAGGGTCATGTTCGACGCCCAAGACAACGTGGCCAGGTTCACCAGCCCTATGCCGCTCAGCATATCCGTCTGCCTCTGCCTGGCCTGGGAGGTTGTCATGACGCTAGGCTACTCTGGTTGGAATCCGCACTTGGAGCCAAACGCAACAGGCGCTCTCTGGTGCTGCCGGAACGGGCAACGGTGGGCGTGGGGTGTGCACGGGTCATATGGATGAACTGGGCGTCGAATAGCTGGCCGCGTGTTCGTGGCGCGGGGCTGCAACCGAGAGCAGCTTGCGAGCTTCCATATCTACGCGCCGACCTGCCGTTTCGCACCGGGGCTGGAAA
>JASFVG010000180.1:0-9076 GCA_050049955.1 Anaerolineae bacterium
CGCGGCGGAAGTGGTCGACCGCCTCCCGATTGCCGTACAGCTGGCGGGCCCTCTCCCCGGCCTCACAGAAGTAGGCGCCTGCCTTCTCGACCATCCCCGCTGCCTGGAAGTGCCGCGCCAACTGTAGCGCCATCCCCTCGATGGATCCGGCACTCTCCCTGCAGAGTCTCTCAAGCGTCGTACCCACCTTCTCATGCAGATGGGTCCGTTCGACCGGGTCCAGCCCGTTATGCAGGTATTTCTGGAACAGGATGTGCCGGAAACGGTACTGAGACAGACTCTTGTCGCCCACTCGGAGCACGCCCCGCGCGCTCACCAGGCGATGCCTTCTGTCCAGCGTGTCGCGCAGATAGTGGATTGTCTCTCCCTCGTCGTCGGCCCTGACGCACGCCAGGACCTCGGCCGTGAAGGTCTCGCCCTCGACGCTGGCTACACTCAGCGCGTTCCGCAGCTCTCCCGACAGACGATCGACACGCTCGGCGATCGCCGCCTCGAGGTGCGTGGGCAGCGTCTGCCAGTGGAGAGCCGGCCCCTCAACCCAGCGCCCATCCGCATCTCGTACCAGATCTCCCCGCTCCTGCATGCCGCGCAGCAGCTCGACCGCAAAGAGGGGTAGCAGCCAATATGTTGGTACAGAGATTCCCGGAACGTGTCCTTCAGCCGATTAGGCTCGCTGTTCAGGAAGGCATCCACGAAGCGCCGCCCTCGCGCTTCCCGGCCCTCAGCCGGCTCCAGATTGACCTCAATGTCCCCAAAGTAGCGCTTGAACTCGTTGACCACCGGCAGAAGGGGATGGCGCACGCGATCCGCGTCCAAGCCTCCAAGCTGAGAAGCCCCACTTCGTCCCAGGGCGACATCGGCCGGACGATAGGCACCCACGATCAGTATGCGGCTTCCCGCCATCTGCCTTCCCAGGTGGAAGAGCAGGTCGATCGAGCCGCCGTCCGCCCACTGCAAGTCGTCCAGGGTCAACAGCAGTGGCGTCTGGCTGGCCAGGGCACGCAGTACCTGGGTGTACTGTTCGAACAAGGCGCTCTGCTGCAGGTTGTCCCCGCCGGGCACTGTGTCTCGGCGGGCAACGAGTCCGTCCAATTGCCTGAGCCAGACAGAACCGGAAGGTGGCGCTGCAAAGGCCCGCGCGCGCTCGACCAGCGACCGGCCCGGTACAAGGCGGTCAACCAGGTCTGGGCCCGCCTTGACCAAAGCCTGCACGGTCCGGGGCACCAAGTGCCAGAGGCGGCGGGCCTGCTCTCCGGTCATTGCCCAGGCACCCCACGAGGCCTCAACGTCGCCTGTCAACAGGCCGAGAACCTCCCGGAAGGGCAAGTAGGGGTCGCCGATGCCTGTGTGGGCATTACCGTGACCCCAGGCGTTGATGAGGTTTGGGTGCGCTGCCTGGCTACGACGGGCGAACTCCTGGATCAAGGCGGTCTTGCCAGATCCAGCCTCGCCGGTGACGAAGGCCACGTTCCCGCGACCGGCCAGCGCCTCGTGCAGAAGGCTCTCCGGTTGGGCGAGTTCACGCTCGCGGGCGACAAAGACGGGCCTGTCAATGGGCTCTTCGCTCAGTAGGAACGCGGCACGGGTCGGCAGATCAGTGGAGGGAGGCTCGGACGGTGCCTGCGGAGCGCGCCCAGTCTTGACCGCCTCGTAGAGCTCGACCGTCGGCGCCCGCGGAGTCAAACCCAACTGGTTCTCGAGGATGCTCGCGCACTCCTCGTACTGGGATAGTGCGGCAGAGCGTCGGCCGGACCAGACATACACTTGCATCAGTACGCGATGTCTGTGCTCGTCCAGCGGATCGAGCGAGAGCCATCGCTTGGCATATCCCACTGCTAAATCCAACTGCCGTTGGGCGCTGTGCCAGTGTGCGAGCCTCTCCAGCGCTCCGGCCAGCTCCCGCCGCAACGTATCAGCCTGAAACAGGTGCCACTCCTCAAAGTTGAAGCTATCGCGCAAGCCGAAGCCGGTGAGGAAATCGGCGCGATATGGCCCCACGGCCTCGGTGACAGACACGGCGCAGACGCCGCATCGTTGCGCAGCGGGATGCCCGTGGACCTCGCACTGGCGCAGATGTTGCCGAAACTGATCGACATCCGACCACGCATTGGCATCAGGGCGCAGACCGACTGTCTCTCGATCGACGTCCAGCCAATCGTCCACCAGGGCGTTCTTGAGGGCATACAAGGTGCGGCGCAACGCGGCCCGACCACGGCTGCGGTCGGACTCGGGCCAGAGCAGGTTGGCTAGGGAAGCACGCCGGTGGTTTTGCGCGGCGACGGCCAGGTAGGCCAGAAGGGCGATCGCCTTTCTGGTGTCCACGACGATCGGCAGCCCATCGCGCTCGACGCGAGGTGGGCCCAGCAGATAGAGGGCTAGCTGGGGCACCCAAACACCTCAATCAAGCTCCAGGACCAGTCTACGGGAAACCGGGCGAGAAGTCAAGCAGAATCACCAGGTCAGCACGCTTCCGTCACGATTCTCGTCACGCTGCCGTGCCGATGAAGTGATATACTGCGCTCAGATTCGCCTGGCGTTCAGTGGAATGGCCGCAGCCAGCACAAGACCAGAGGAGTGTGAGACAATGTCACCTGACAGCAACAAGGCCTTCATCCGCCGCTACTTCGGGGCCCTGAGCGGCAACGACAAGCCCCGCTCGATACAGGATGCGTACATCGCAGACTCCGATGAAGTGCTCAAGGACCATATCATTGCCTTTGAGGCGGCCGTTCCCCACTACGAGCTGATCGAGGAGGACATGGTGGCTGAGGGGGATAGGGTCGCGGTCCGAACCACTTTCAAGGGCACGCACGAGGGTGAGTTCTTCGGCGTAGCACCGACGGGCAAGGACGTGACCATGCCGATCATGCTCATCTATCGCCTCCCCGGGGACATGATCGTCGAACACTGGATGGTCGCCGATCTATTGGGGCTGATGCAGCAGCTCGGCGCGGCTCCGGCCTAGGCCTGGACGAAACACCGGAGGCGGAGTTCAGTCGATGGTCTCGAATGATGGCGGCTGTCCTCCCCTGCTGCGATGGTGCGGGCTGGATGACCACTGTGCGTGATCGACATCGGCACGCGAGTGTAGGCCAGTTCACACTCAGAGTGTGGGCGAGTTCACGCTCCAGGTGTGAAGTGGTTGATAGCGCGGCACCCTTCCAGCGCTTACAATGACCTCAAGGCGCCAGGTCAGAGTGCTCACCACCGATCACAAGCCTGGCCTCAAAGTGTAGTATGATGATATGATGAAAGGAGTTCGCGATGTATCGATCAACGAGTTATGCCAGCCAGACAGGCAAGACCGTGTTTGTCGAGATGGCGGCGCGGAGCGCTGAGACCGCCCGTCTGCTGAGCGGCACCCAAGCGGCGCCGCCCCGGAAGCAGGTGCGCTTCCTGGTCCGCCGGGCAGCGACTCTGGCAAGTTGCCTACTGGCAGGAGTTCGAAAGCGGGCGACGCAGGTTCAGGCCGTAGCGCGCGGCTAGGTTGCGGTGTCCAGGCCCACCCTTGACTGGGATGGGCCCTCGTCGGCCCGTGAGGCTAGTCGACCCGGACAGTAGCACGTGTTCGGGCCGACTTGCGCACGGCATCGAGGATCTTGAGCACTTGCCGACCATCGTGCGCCGTGATGGCGGGTGGGCGCTTGTCCCAGATTGCAGCAGCGAACTCCTCGACCTCGGGAACGAGCATCATCATGAGCGGATCCCCGCCCATAACGGGGTGGATCGTCGTCGGCTGAGAGTAGGGCGGCAGAACCGTGCTGCGAACCGAGATCTCGTACTGCAGCCAGTTGGACGACGAAAGGCTGACGTGCCCATTCCGTCCGTGGAGGGTGACGCAGTCGAACCATCCCTCCACAGCCTGGGTCACGAGGCATTGGGCCACCGCCCCTCTTGCGAAGAGGATCTGGAGGTTTGTCGTCTCGTCGGCCCCAGTATCAGGATCGTAGCGAACGTCCGCATATACTTGGACCGGGGCGTCCTGGACGAACCACAGCACCTCATCCACCAGATGTGACCCCAGGTACAGCAAAGCGCCGCCCATCTCTGGCCGGGCGAACCAGCCGCTGCGAGGGCCCTGGCCTATGCCCGCCGTGACAGCCTGGATTTCCCCGATGGCTCCGTCCGCCAGCAAGTCCCTCACCTGTCTCTGGGCAACGAAGAAGCGGAGGGAGTAGCCCGCCATATAGCAGATCCCTGCCTCGGCGGCCGCCTCCTCGATCTGGTGCGCTTCCCACTCGCTAACCGCGATGGGCTTCTCCGCCATGACGTGCTTGCCCTTGTCAATGGCTGCCAGTGCGATCTCCATCAGCACGTGATGGGGTGTGGCAATCATCACTGCATCCACCTCGCCTTGTTGGAGAAGCTCACTTGCGGAAGCATAAACCTCCAACTGCGGAGCTAGGACAGTTACGGCAGCCGCTGCGTCGTTGTCCGGATCGGCGCACGCGGTCAGCTGCAGCCCGTCGGCCCTGGCAATCGCCTAAGCCAGGAGCTGACCCTGATAGCCACAGCCCACCATGCCAACACGCACCTGGCTTGGCATTCCTGTCACCTCGTCGGCTCTCGCCCACTCATGGCGACGTGTGTGAGGGACGGCACTGCCAAGATCCACCTGGGCGTGGGCTTGACCGTGAAACTGAGACGGGCCCTCACCGACAGTCGGGCTCAATACGCCGAGGCGAGGATCAGCGGTAGGTAGATCATCTGGGGCCGATAGTACTCATCAGCGCCGATGTCCGGAACACCCTTGCGCGGGTGGTTGTCTATGTCAAAGTGCACCTCAACATCCAGTCCGGCGTCGATGGCCAGGGACTCGGCCGTGATGTGGAAATCGCCGGTCGCGGGAGAGACGAAAGCCGCCGGCCCGGGCACGTCGAGGGCGCTCGTCACGCCGTCTCCGTAATCCACGCCATTGCCGTCGAACAAGTTGTGATCCGCCGTCACCATCGAGCTGCTCGGGGCAGTGTTGGTGATCCCAACGGTGAATGTCGCGATGATGTTGTTCACCAGATCTGCGACCACATAGGGTGCCGCCCTGATGGCCTCATCGCTGGTGCCAAGGCCGACCAACGTGTTGTGGAACAGCGTGACGCTTACTGGGTAGCTCTCCGAGCCCTCCAGTAGCATCCCGTCCCCGCTGTCTGCCTCATTGAGGGCCACCACGTTGTTGACCAAGCGTGCGCTTGTTGACGACACGCGGATGCCACCCCCGCCGGCTCCAGAGTGGTTGCCAATGACTAGATTCTGCGAGATCAGGGGCGTCGTTCCCCCGCAGCAGTCTATGTCGATGCCGCCGCCAGTGGCCTGAGCTACGTTCCCCCGGATGTCATTCGCGACCACGGCGACATCAGCGTTGTTGATGATGCGCATCCCAGCGCTCCATGAGCTCGTGTTGCTGAAGACCAGGTTCCCGATGATCTTGGCTGATCCGCCATTGATGAAGATTCCGCCGCCGTCCCCTGTCGCCGAGTTCTCCGAGATGCGGTTGTTGCGCAGAGCCATGTCTGTGCCACCCTCCACCATGATGCCGCCGCCGGAGTAGTAGCCGGCGCCCCCGACGATGTCGAAACCCTCTATCGTCGGACCGGCTCCATCGATCACGAGGACTCGCCCCTGCGCTTGAGCATCGAGCGTCGTGCGATGGGCCTCGGGATCGGGCGGATCCTCGAATCCATCGGCTGTGGTGTAGCCGCCGAGCAGTTTCACGCTCTTGTCAAGATGAACGACCTGGCTGATGCCCGCCCGCTGACAGACTTCAGTGTAGGTGCCCTGCGCTACCTTGACGAGATCGCCGGCGTCGGCCACATCCACGGCCCGCTGGATGGTGCGGCACGGCCCAGCCCAATCTGTGCAATCGTTGCCCGCATCGGAGCCGCTCGGCGCGACGTATCGCTCGTTCACCACCGTCGCCGTGACTTGAGAAACAGCACCACCACCGAGGAACCAGAGCGTGACCGATGTCATCCCTAATCCGACAAGGCAAGGAACGAGGGGGCATTGCTTGATACCCATTGATATGCTCCTTCTAGTCCGTTGCACAGACGCGCAATGCAGCTCGTTGGTTTCCGGTCAGCGAGATATCGTTCATACGCTCGGAGTGCCCCAAGGGCGCAACGCCTTCAAAGCATAGCCGGCCGGTCTTGGCGGATCGAAAGCGCGGGTCGGTGCGTCTCCGCTCGGGCAGCGGCCCCAGGGACCTGCTGCCGTCGGTGGGCTACTGGCCGGACTCGACAAACTCGCGGCCGAGGCGGATCACCTCCTGCACCAGGAGATCGAGGTCCTCCCTACGGGTGCGGTGGTTGGTGATTGCCACGTGTAGGTACTTCCTTCCCTGAATCACCACGATCGAGGGCACGGCGATGCCCCGCTCCTGCATCTCAATCTCAATCTCCTTGTTGAGCGCACCCAACGCCGGGTCGTCCAGATCTGGGTGGATATAGCGGAAGCAGGCGATGTTCAGCGATACTGGAAGCGCCAGTTCCAGCTCTGGGGCCGCTTCCACCAGGTGGCCAAGATAGTGGGCCTGATCGATGTTTTGCTGGATCAGCCGACCATACTTGAGCGTGCCTTGTTCTTTGATCGTCATCCAGGCCTTCAGCGCTAAGAACCCGCGCGAGAGATCGAAGCCGTAATCGGAGAGCCATGGCACGTCTTCGCCGGTGAAACCCCGCTTCCCCTCGCCGTGGGCCAGGTAGGTAGGCGTCAACGAGAACGCCCACCGGTGATTCTCCTCTTGTCTCACCAGGACGCACCCGATGGGGTAGGGCAGGTACATCCACTTGTGCAGATCGAGCGCCAAGGAGTCCGCACGCTCCATGCCCGCTACCAGGTTCTTGGCCCGGGGTGCTATGGCGGCCCAGGCGCCGAAGGCGCCGTCCACGTGGTACCAGAGGCCTTCCCGCTGGCAGATATCCGCCAACCCGTTGAGATCGTCGATGGCGCCGGTGTTCGTTGTCCCGGCCGCCCCCACGACGCAGAACGGATGGCAGCCCGTCTCGCGATCGTGCCTGATGGCGGCGTTCAGGGCTTCCAGATCAATCTCCAGTCTCTCGTTGGTGGGCACCTTGCGCAGCGAATCGCCGCCCAGACCGAGCAGCTCGATGGCCTTCTGGATCGAGGAGTGGGCCTCAGCCGACGCATACAGGGTCATGAATTGAGGAGCGGCGTGCAGGCCCTCCCGGCGCAGGTCATATCCAGCCTGTGCATTGCGCGCCACGGCGAGCGCGACCAGATTGGCGGTCGAGCAGCCGGCTGTCAGCTGGCCGCTGGCGGAGGCCGGGTAGCCCAGCAGCGTCTTGCACCAGTCCAGAACCTGGAACTCCACGTAGTTGGGGCTAGCGTAGGCGAATACGCCGCATATGCTGTTCGTTGCGCTGGCCAGGAAATCGGCAAAGGCGCCCATCACGGTACCTGATCCGCCAACCCAGCCCCAGAAGCGCGGATGGCAGAGGCCGTGGAGATGGGGGAGGATGACCTCCAGATACTCCTCATACACGCCTTCCGGGGCCTGAGGATGCGCCGGCGGGGGCCCGGAGAAGTGGTCTTTGATCCTATTCGGTGCGTGCTGCCAGACAGGACGGTCCTTCAGTGTCTGCAGGTGGTCCAGCATGTCGTCGAGCATTCGATGGCCCAACGCCCGCATCGATGCCCAATCTGCCGGGTCGAGGGTCTCTTCCACGGGCACGTCGTCCCTGGTGGTCACCATCGCTTCCTCCTTATGATCCGGCGTCGTATCGTGGCTATGTCCATTCTTTCACACCGCCAGCTAGTCCATGGAACGGTACAGCGGCTAGCGGACCAAGTCTTGGCTCGTCGCCAACCTGCGGGCCCGGAACTGGCCAGGGCACAGGAGGATGGTACGGCAATCCGGCGCAGCCGGTCCAACCCCAGCGGCAGGCCCTACACGTGTTGGTCGACGAGGATGGGGTTTCCGTCGGGGTCCATCACGAGAAAGCTGGCCGGTCCAGTTGCGCTCTGGTCGGCCTCGCTGGTGAACGGGACGCCGTGGGCCTTCAGATGGCGCTGGATGTCGCGTATGTCCGTGAATGACTCTAGCTCTCGGGCAGCGTTGTCCCAACCAGGATTGAAGGTCAGCATGTTCTTCTCGAACATCCCCTGGAAGAGCCCGATGACGTGGTTGCCCTGTCTCATCATGAGCCAGTTCTGACTGGCTTCGCCCCCGAATACCTCGAAGCCGAGCTTCTCGTAGAAAGACCTCGAGGCCTCGAGGTCTTGCACCGCCAGGCTGATCGAAAACGCGCCAAGATCCATCTCTTCCTCCCTCGCGGCTGTCCACCCGGTGCTATCTCAAGGCAGCCTGCATCATCTCCCACAGCCGCTCCCTATCCACCTTCAGCACCAGGTTCACGTTGGGCTCTCGCCCCGTCCTGTTCAGCCAGTCGACGGTGGTGTGCCCGCGCGTGTGCTTGCCTGCCGTCTCCACCAGCACAGCATGGGTCTCCACGTGCTGCAAGATGCCTGGCTCCAGCGCCACAGCGACGGCGAGCAGGTCCGGCACGTACAACGTCCGACCGCGGCCGAGCTTCTCGTTGACTCCGATCACCAGCCGTGTGACGCGCCGAAAGAGCTCAGCCCGGGGTGAATCGATCGATAGCAAGGCCTCCAGCTGTTCGGCGGAGAACGCATAGTCTCTGGCCGCCTCCCACGGCACCAGCGTGAGACCAGGCCAGGCGCCGAGCACCACGGCCGCTGCCTCCGGGTCGCAGTAGACGTTGAACTCAGCGGCGGGGGTGACGTTGCCCGGGCCGCGGACGCATCCACCCATGACGACCAGCTGATGGACCTTGCCGGGAAGCGTGGGGTCGAGCCGCAACGCCAGCGCCACGTTCGTCAGTGGCCCGATGGCCACCAGTGTCAGCTCACCCGGCGCCTGGTTGGCCATACGAATCAGCGCATTGACCGCGTGCTCGTCCTCCACGCGGCGCGGCGAGGGAGGGTAGCCGCTCTCGCCCAGCCCATCCGCGCCGTGGTAGTAGGCCGCATCCACACGGTCCGCCACCATGGGGCTGCCGCACCCAGGGTACACGGGCACGTCCTGTCCGAGCACGTCCAG
>JASFVG010000181.1:0-9069 GCA_050049955.1 Anaerolineae bacterium
TTCGACGTCTTCCGCGGTGCCCAAGTGGGAGCTGGCAAGAAGAGCCTGGCCTATCGTCTCACCTACCAGGCCGATGACCGTACGCTGACGGATGAAGAGGTGGCCGGTGTGCGATCCAAGGTCGTGGAGCGGCTGGAGCAGGAACTGGGAGCCTCACTGCGGGGATAGGGGAAGCTCAGTCTCAGCTGGGGATCACGAAGCCAGCAGCTGGGACAGCTGCTCGCTTTCTGTCGAGTACGCTACAACGTGCGCTCGCCGGGCCTAGCCACTCCCCAGTAGACGGCTTCGCAGACCTAGTAGACTACGCAGAGCTTTCTGACTTACTGAGGGTTGGTCGAGTGCCTCCAATCCTGACTGGTACGTCGCCAGACCCTCCTGGCGCTCGCCAGTCTTCCAGTACTGCACACCCAGCGCCAGCAACGTCTCTCCGTATCGTTGCTCGTCGCCCAGCTCGGCGAAGGTGTCGGCTGCTGTTCGCAAACAGTCCTTGGCGGTGTCTCGTTCGCCCCGCCCAGCGTATAGTCCGCCCAGGTTTCCAAGCACCTGCGCCTCCCGGTTGCGATCACCGAGCCCTGAAAACGCTTCTCGCGCTGCCTCCAGTGCCTCGATAGCCCTGTCCCAATCCCGTTGCATGCGGTAGACAACCCCCAGGTTGTTCAGCATTTCGGTTGCTTCAACCTCGTCATCCTCCGCTGCAAACAGCTCGCGGGCCTGCCCAAATCTTTCGGCTGCCTCAGGGTAGAGGCCCTCCTGAAAGAGCCGGAGCCCCTCTTCCTTGAGATCCTGTGCAGACATAGCTTCGTCCATCATCTTGCCTCCCATCCGTGGGCCACGACTAGACCGCCACACCCTACGCCTCAGCAGGTGATCTCAAGGAGACCCTCCGCAATCCCGCGAAGCCTGCTAGCTGACATTTCGGACAGCCTCATAGCCACCTCGAGGTACTTGACATTGATCGGCTTGGTTACAAACGACTGCAGCTCGTCCGGGAGCTCACGGAATCGGCGATCGATCGCTTGCTGTCGGTGCCATGCCCCTACGGTACCCTCCTGCCTATCGAGGAAGTGCTCCAAGGGTAGGCCGAAGTGTCGGCCAAGCAGATCCAGCTCAGCGACCGGGATCGCCATCTCGGCGTGTTCGTACCTGACGACCTCAGCTGGCGAGCGGTCCAGGATCTCCGCCACATCCTCATGGGTCATCCCCGCCTCCAACCGTGCCTGACGCAGTAGCGCCCCGATGATGCGGTGTCGTAGTTTGAGCGTCAGCTGGAGGTCCGGGCGTACTTCTTCGGTTTGGGTCCGGGGCTCGTCCTCCCAGAACCGATCAATGGGGATCCCGAGCATGTAGCCGAGCGCCTCGAGCTCTGGAAGGGATATTGGCGCGCGCCCCTCCTCGTAGTCAGCAATCGCACTGGGGGACACTCCAAGAGCTTCAGCGCATTCGGCCTCTGTCCAACTGGCTCGGCGTCGTGCATGCCGCAACACCACGCCGATGATGCGATTGCGGAGTGCCAGCTTCCTATCAACCATGTCGTCCTCCTGTGTCTGGGATCAGCGCCTCGTCCGATTATAGCACGTGACGCGCTCACAGCAAATGGCATAGGGCGTGGGTCAGGCCGCCCGGGTTCCTCATCGTTCCGTCGTGGCGAGGCCAGCTACGAGAAGGTCCAGTGCCAAGTCTGAATCGATCTTTCCGGTCTTGATCTCTGCATCGGTCTCCGACAGATGACGGAAGACCTTCTCGAGTTGGGCTGCGGTGAAGTGCGTTGCTTGCCTGTGAAGTTTCCCAGCCGGGAATGGATGGATTTTTAGAGTCTTGGCGATGTCCTGTGACGAGGCCCCCCTGGCTACTAGCTCCTTGACCTGGATCAGGAGCCGGAACTGCCGAACGATCATCCCCAACAGTCTTAGCGGGTGCTCCCCATCCTCCAGAAGGCGATGGAGCGTGGCAGCTGCGGTGCGCCCATCCCGGTGCCCGAGAGCGTCTACCAGATCGAAAACGACTGCGTCCTGTGTGTAGGGAACCAGCATCTCTACGTCTGCCTCCGTAATGGGACGTTCCCCATTGGTGTACGTAACGAGCTTCACAATTTCCTGGTCCAGCAAGCGTAGGTCGCTATCGACGGCAGCTGCAAGCCGATGGGCTGCCTTCGGTTCGATCTGGTTGCCGTACATCTGGAGCCGCTGGTGAATCCATCCTGGCAGTTCATGGGAATCGGGAGACTTGAACTGCTTCACGAACCCCCTGGGCTCCCGCGTGGCGAGTTGGAGGATGGGATGGCCGGACGGCAGGGCCCTCTCCTCGACGAAGACCAGGCGTGTCGTCGGAGGCAGGTGGGGAAGGTAGTCAGCTAGGTCGCTGAGGAATTTCCTCTGCGCCTCTGACAGCTCTTGACCCTTCGGGGGACTGAGCCTGGTCAACAGCCCCTCCACGATGACCAGCCGCTTCTCGGCCAGAAACGGGACCGCGTCGCAGGTGTGGCGCAACTCGGCAAGGGTTACCCTCTGTCCATTCAGGATGGAGGTATTGAGATCCACCAGGTCGGGAAGCCCAAGCCGTCGCTTGAAGCCGGCCAGGGTTTCATAGCGCGTGAACTCATCCTCGCCGTGGAACACGTAGAAGGTGGGTGGCGGCTTCGTCATGTTTCGTCGAGTGAGGTATTGGCCTTGCGGCTTGTCGAAGGTCGACGGATTGCCCGAGTCGCAGAGCCCTCGGCTACGGGTTAGCTGTGCGCACGAAGTGGACCGTCGGGCTGGCCTGCCGGCTCCTACTCACGCCCTCAACGCGCAACCGCCCAACGTCTGCGTGGGTCGTCACATGGGCCTGCAGAGCCGTACCCAGCGGCCGCGAAAGGATGATACCGAGTGTCGCCGTGGCGCATGCAAGCGGCAGTCGGGCCAGGCGATCTCCAAACCGCTCGCTGCGATTCCGCGACAGGCCTCCAAGCGCTAGGAACGCACTGAGTCCCGCAACGGTACCGGCAACGACATAGTTGGACCCGCAGTTGGGGTGGATGGCCATCGCGGTCTCGCCGGCCTTGAGCCTGCGCAGTCCCTCTCGAGCCGCGTTCAACACGGTTTCCCCGCTGACGTCGCCGTAGATGGTGAAGCCCGAGATTGAGGAGCGCCCCATCAATCTGACGTTGCTGTGCTGTTCGCTCAGGACCTGCATCGTCGCGTGCTCCAATGCGTGGTTGCGCCTCACCTGGGAGATCCAGGGCAGACGCAAGACAGCTGCCAGAATTCCTTCCCTCATCGCACCTCCAGGGGTCACGCGTACGTCGGGATAGTCCGATCGTAGGTTCCGAGACCGGTTGAGCACGCTGGCCACAAGGACAGCCCGCCAAAGCAAGAGTCGGCTACGGACGACCCCGACCAGCCCCAGGCAACGTCAAAGCCTGCGATAGCTTGTAGGAGGCGCCAAACCCCGATCACAGGCCCGCGGGCCCTGCTGTTCTCGGCAATGGTGCGATTATACTCTGCGAGCCAACAACCGACAAGAGACCAGACCCTGTCGCGGGGCCGCAGGGCGTCACCTTCCCCGGGTGTGTCCTTGGTGCTATAATCCCGCCACAGAAGCGTTCTCAGTCGCGGGTACTAGTGATCGAGGAGTATCTATTGAAAACCGCTCATCTTCTCATCGTGTTGGCCGTTCTCGTTCTGATCCTGGCGATGATCTGTTGTTGCTGCGCTGGCAGTCTCATCTTGCTGAGCCGGCCCGACGATGCGCAGTCCATGCCAGACATTAGCGTGACGATCTCGCCTCACTACGTTACGCCTACGGCGAAGCCGACCCCTGAACTGAGTCGGGCTGAGGTGGGCGACCTCGGGGAAGAGACGGAAAGGCTATTGGAGGAGGCCGCGGTTCCGGTTCGCGACCTGCACGCGCTGGCGATCCGTCTGCGAGGGCTACCGGCTGACACACCGCGCACCATTAACCAGGACGGCTCTCCCGACTACGAAATCGGAACCCGCCGTCTCTTTCACGCATCCAACGTGGACACGGAAGAGCAGTTCGATCTCTACGCCACACTGAAGTACAAGACCAGCCACGTCTATATGTGGGTGGAGGACGGTGTGCAGGTCGATCAGGAGGCGCTGGAGTCTGCAGCCGATCTGTTCGAGGAGCAAAGTTACGTCACCAATCGGGCCTTCTTTGGTTCCGAGTGGAATCCAGGAGTCGACAACGACCCTCACCTGAGCATTCTCCATGCAACGAACCTGGGGGGTAGCGTGGCTGGGTACTACTCGAGCACTGATGAGTTCGTATCGGCGGTGCGAGAGGACTCCAACGAGATGGAGATGTTCTACATCAACATCGAGAACGTCAGGGTGGACAGCGATTTCTACAATGGTGTGCTGGCTCACGAGTTTCAGCACATGATCCATTGGTACAATGACCGTAACGAGGAAACCTGGTTGAACGAGGGTTTCTCCGAGTTGGCGAGTTTCTTGAATGGATTCAATGTTGGGGGGTCCGACTACCTTTTCTCCGTCGCGCCAGACACCCAGCTCAACTCGTGGCCTTCAGGCCCTGGCGCAGCCGGTGCCAACTACGGGGCCGCCTACCTCTTCACCTCCTATTTCCTCGACCGTTTCGGCTCCGATGCAACCAGAGCTCTGGTCGCCCATCCTGAGAACTCATTCGCCAGTGTGGATGACGTGCTGAGAAGTGAGGGCACGGCTTCACACTACGAGGATCTGCTCGCGGACTGGATCGTGGCCAATCTGATCGATGACCCCGCAATTGGTGATGGGCGCTACGGCTACGATGACATCGACCCACCGACGTTCGATCTTGCCAATACGTATCGTGTCAGAGACTATCCTGTCCTAGAGAGGGACACGGTCCGTCAGCATGCCACCGACTACATCGAGGTGGAGGGTAGAAGCCCGCTCGACCTCAGGTTCACTGGCTCAACGCAGGTTGGCCTGGTCGACACGAAAGCCCATAGCGGTCAGTACTTCTGGTGGTCCAACCGGGGTGATGACTCGGATATGTCGCTGACACGCTCCTTTGACCTGTCAGGCGTCGACCGAGCGACCCTTTCATACTGGACGTGGTACGATATCGAGAGCGACTGGGACTACGTCTATGTCGAGGTCAGCGCCGACGACGGAACGACCTGGGAGATCCTGGGAACGCCGTCCGGTGTCGGCACCAACCCCAACGGCAACTCGTTTGGTTGGGCATACACTGGCGCCAGCGGCGGGGGGGACACCCCACAGTGGATCAAGGAAGAGGTAGACCTCTCAGACTATGCTGGTCAGCAGATCCACATCCGCTTCGAGTACATCACTGACGATGCTGTGAATCGTCCGGGGTTCGTCTTGGATGACGTCGCGATCCCCGAGATTGGTTACTTCGATGATTTCGAGTCGGGCGAAGGGGGATGGGAGCCGGCGGGCTTCATTCGGCACGCGAATGTGCTACCCCAGCGCTGGCTGGTACAGATGATACTGTTCGGCCGTGAGACGACGGTCGAACGCCTAAAGCTCGACGGTGATCAGACGGGTTCCTTCGCTATTCCCCTAGATGGCGCCACCGATCGCGCGATCATCACCGTCTCTGGGCTCGCACCCGTGACGACAGAGGCCGCCCGCTACCAGTACGAGATCATCGAGCAATAGGGATGTCGTGACGCTGGTGGGCCCGTCCCTGGGTGCGAGGCCAGACCGTGGCAGCGGTTGACGGGCCACAGGCGTGGGGGGAATGCCGCCGCCAGGCGTTCGCGACCTACCGATGAATGTTCACCAGCGTGCCGACCGAAGCCCAATGAAAGAGCCATTCGGCCTCCGGCGTCGGGAGGTTGATGCAGCCGTGGCTCATCGGGTGACCGAAATTGCTGTGCCAGTAGGTGCCGTGCAGGCCAAAACCACGGTAGAAGTACATAGTGTAGGGCACGTTCCGAAGGTAATAGCCGGGACCCTCCATGTCGTCCTGGAGGAGCTTGACGTATATTTCGTACTGGCCAACGGGTGTTGGCGTGTTGGGTAGACCGGTGGAAGCGAGGGTTGTGCGTACCGGCGTCTGGCCCTCATACGCAGTAACCGTCTGACTGCTTAGGTCTACATCGATCCAGCGCACATTGCCACCTACTGACGAGTTTGCAGGGGACATATCGTCAGGCGTCGGGGAGGGTGGGGGCTCCGTAGGACGGGGAGTGACCGTGGGCAGCGGTACTGGCGTGTCACTCGGCGTGGGGCTAGGCGTCTGACTTGGGGTGGGACTTGGCGTACGACTTGGCGTAGGCGTGTTGGTATCTGTTGGCGTAGGCGTCAACGTGTTCGTTGGCGTTGGTGTGGCGGTGGGCGTTGGTGTGGCGGTGGGCGTAGCTGTGGCCGTAGCCGTCGCAGTCGGTGAGGGGTAAGGCGTCGATGTCTTGGTTGGCACCGGCGTTGGGCACGGCGTGGCAGCCAGTGCAGCCATCGCGGGTAGGCTCTGAGGCGAGTACCACGCCAGCACGAGCAGTATTCCTAGGGCGAATGCCACCAGAGAGCCGAGTGTGATGGCGGGGACGAATCGCAGCCATCCTCTGTCGCCTCTACGTTGGGGCGCTGGCTGACCTACCGTGGCGCGCGGTGCCTCGGGCCCCAGTTGCGAGCGCAACCATCCCTTTGCTGCCCGAGCGCGCTCGTTGGCGGGCTCCAAGACCAGTACCTGCTCGACATACGCCAGCCCGGCCCGAGGGTCCGGGCTTAGCCATGACATCCATAGGAGGGCTGGCACGTTGACGGGGTCGATGGCCAAGACTGCCCGGAACGCACGCCGTGCTTCGGCCCTCTGTCCCTTCCGTGCTAGGCTCTCCCCCTGTCGCAGCAGTGCGGCGATGCGTTGGTCCATCGACACCTATCTGGCAAGCGGCAGCTGAGACGGCTGGTCATGCGATTCCGAGAAGTGTACCATTGAAGAAGATCGCCGTCAATCGGCCTACCTCCGCTGCCCAAACTCTGCTTGAGCATGTCGACACACTGGCCCGAACGCGCCTTCCTGCCTGGGTCCTACCCCCAGGTCCGGTGAACAAGTGAGCGTCGGTCTGTGAGTGCATCCCAAGTGAACCAGCGGAAGTGTAGAGCGCAGGTGTGACGCAGGTGGCGGTGCGGTCGACGGCGTCTGGGAAGGCCATCCTCTTCGGCGAGCACGCTGTTGTTTACGGCGAGCCAGCCATCGCCGTGCCCGTCACTCAGGTGCGCGCGACGGCAATCATCGAGCCCGCTGAGCCAGGTCAAGGCCTTACCCTCGTAGCTGCCGATCTCGGGACAAGTATAGTCATATCTGATGCGCCGAAGGACGCCCCCCTTGCCGTTGCGGCCTGGTGTACGCTCTCCCACCTGGCAGCACCTGCCCCCGACGCCACGCTCACGGTCCGCTCCCAGATTCCTGTCGCAAGCGGTCTCGGCAGTGGGGCTGCTGTCTCAGCGGCGCTGGTCCGGGCTCTGGCGAGCTTCTTAGGCCGCTCACTCACCCCCGCTGAGGTGAGCGGTCTGGTGTTTGAAGTGGAGAAGATCCATCACGGAACACCTAGCGGGATTGACAACAGCGTGATCGCCTACGAGCGACCAGTCTACTTCGAGCGCGACGCAGCCTCGGGGCCGGTACTCATGTCGGTCGGCGCCCCGTTCAACCTTCTCATTGCGGATACAGGCCTCCCTAGCCCCACCAGGCTCATGGTCGACCGTGTGCGCCGAAGCTGGCAGCAGCATCCCGAGCGCTACCAGGCCCTCTTTGGGCGCATCGGGCGTATCGCACGGGAAGCCCGCCGTAGGATCGAATCTGGGGAGATCGACGGTTTGGGGATGCTGATGAACGAGAATCACGCCCTGCTTATCGAGCTTGGCGTATCGTCGCCGATCTTGGATGGTCTGGTAGGTGCAGCTCGGGCTGCAGGTGCTTCAGGAGCCAAGCTCTCGGGAGCAGGTCAGGGGGGGGCAATCGTGGCACTAGTGGCGCCGGAGTTGACAGACGAGGTTGCGATGGCCGCGATGGCAGCTGGTGCAGCCACCGTGATGGGTACCGAGGTGGAGTAGCGCCGCTCCGGGTGGTTCCCTGGTTGGCTATGCCTCCTCGAACCGGGCCTCCAATTCCTCCAGCAGCTCTGCCGCTTCCACGAGTTTGTCCAGCGGGTTCTCTCGTCCGGTGAAGTACCTGTAGTCGCAGGGCATCACGTCCAGTATGTCGATCAAGTCGCCGTGGCGATCCCGGACAGCGCTATCACTGACGCCGTACAACTCGGCAATCTCGTATCGCTTCACGGGGCGCAGGTTGACCTTCCGGACGATGTAGTCGAGCGCTGCTGCCCACGTCTCCGCCTTGCGGATGATCAATCGCTCGCGGCCTAGAGCGATGCGGTATTCCAGCCACATCTGAAGAGCGGCACCTACCTCCTCGACGGGCATCCCGGCTTCGGTCATCTTCTCCGTCAGCGTCTTCTCCACTTCGTCCATACCACTGGCGAACAACTGCTCGAAGCGCTCTGTGAGTTGGGAGTCAGGCTCGAGCCGCATGTAGTCGCCTAGCACGCGAAGCGCCTGATCATAGTCTCCGCTCCGGGCCAGCCCCTGAGCGAGGTTCAGTCGGTAGTCGGCGTTGTCGGGGTCGAGGCTGACAGCGGTGTTGAGCTCTTTGATGGCCTCATCAACATCCCACCTCTGATAGGCTTGCAGGCCTGCCCTCTGGCATTCCGTTGCCCTGCGACGGTCTCTGTCGGTGATACGCTGGTTGGCCATAGAATATGCTCCCCACAAGGCCCTCTGATGAGAAACTGCCTTGCCCTTCTGCTGGCAGAGCGGCGACGACTGATTATAGCACAGCCATCTGAGATGGACAAAGCCTGCGAGGCACCTCGTGTGCTTTCCCAGATGCCTGGCCCGTGCTATAATCCAGTCTGCCCTCGAAGTTGAGCGGATGGCCCATGGCAAGGGTCCGGCAACTGACTTCACACCTCATGCAGATTCATCTCAGTAGCATCGGCTGCCGCCTGAACTGGAGCGAGATTGAGGTGCTGGCACGGCGGTTCCGTGCAGCCGGATGCACAGTCGTCTCCAAGCCTGACCGGGCCGACTTATGCGT